>JAHFUH010000278.1 GCA_023265215.1 Acidobacteriota bacterium | reverse complement strand
GGCGATCCAATCTGGTATCCACCGCAAGGTACACAATTCCCATACCGCCATGCCCGATTTTGCGAGTAACGGTATATGGCCCCAGCTTGCCGCCGATCAGCGCATCGCCCGAATTGCTTTCAAACAATTCAGGGACCGTTTCATACACGGGTTTCTCAAGAAAGCTGTCCCGTCCATAGCTTTTGAGGAGGACTTCGACTTCTTTTTTCAGTTCTGAATCTGAACGGCAGGATCTTTCGATGAACTCAGCCCGGCTAGCTTCGTCCTTTTCCAAAGCTTCTTCATAAATTTCCTTGAGGCGCTGCCAGCGCTCAGGATCCATGATGCTTCTCCATTTCGTTCTTGAGCCAGGCCTTTGCCATGCTCCAGCCGCGCTTAACGGTCGCCGGGGAAGTATTCAGATATTCACCGGCTTCTTCTATGGTTAATCCCCCAAAAAAGCGAATCTCAACAATTTGCGCCAGCTGTGGATCCATTTCGCTTAGGCGTTCCAATGCCTCATGAAGCGAAAGAAGATCGACAGGCTTGCTATCGCCTGGCGCCAGAACATTCTCAAAACTCACGCGTACGCGGGAACCGCCCCGCTTTGAAGCCGATCGAGCGCGCGCCCTCTCCACCAAAAGCTCTCGCATCGCATTAGCCGCGATGGCGCAAAAATGAGACCGGTTCTTCCAGAAATGTGCTTTCTCTTTTGCCAATTTCAAATAGGCTTCATTCACCAAGGCAGTAGCCTGCAGAGTTTGCCCTGCTTTTTCCCGCGCCATATAGTGACGAGCCAGTCTTCTGAGCTCGTTGTACACCTCCGGCATCACTCTCGAAAGCCTGAGTGAGGAATTTTCTTCTTTGACCTGGGTAGTTTCCTTTTCCGATCCCTGTCTTATCATGGCTTCGCCAAGGCAACGTTTTTTATAATTGTATGCGAAAATGCGGCTTTCAGGTTTTCAATATATCATAATTCGCCACAAAAGTTTAAAACGCCACGGATTCCACAGATCTCACTGATATAAATTATAAAAATCAGTGAAATCTGTGGAATCCGTGGCGTTTTTATTTCATTCTATATCTTAATACAGAGGAGAATACTGTGAATAAAGACGAGTTCTGCCAATATGCTTTAGATTCATATCGCCCCGCTGAAACTCTCTTCAAAATTGTTCCGTCGGACAAGCTGGATTGGAAACCGGGTCCTTCCTTCATGACCCTTGGTCACCTGATTCATCATATGAGCAGCGGTTTAGGCTCCGAACTGCGCATGCTGGTTACCGGCAACTGGCCGAAACCCGAAGAAATGGAAGAAATGATGAAAAACGAGCCATCCTGCTCCGTTCAGGAAGCGCTGGAAAGACTGGAGAAAGATAAAGCAGAGCTGCGTGCGATCCTGTCCGAAGTCTCGGAAGAGGATTTTGCCAACAAGATAGTTTCCGTCCCCTGGGGCTGGAAAAACAAAATGGAGAGAATGGCTCTCGATTTCAAGGAGCATTTCACAAATCACAAGATGCAGCTTTTTACATATCTCAAGATCCTCGGCTTTGCGGTAAATACTAATACTCTGTACTTTGGCTAAGACATGCGCCAGGACGAATAATGGCTGTTCGAATTTTTATAACCGGTGGGACGTTCGACAAGGCATACGATGAGCTGGGAGGCAAGCTCTATTTCAGAGACACTCATTTGCCCGAAATGCTTGAACTGGGTCGATGCAAAGTGAAATTAAACATCCGCACCCTCATGATGATCGACAGCCTCGAAATGACCGAATCCGATCGGATTATTATTCTTGAGAACTGCATCCGGTGCAGCGAAGATCAAATAATCATTACTCACGGAACGGACACGATGGAGGAAACCGCCCGCGTCCTGGGAGAGGCGAATGTTCAAAAGACGATTATCCTCACCGGCGCGATGATTCCCTTCAAATTTGGGAGTTCGGATGGCCTGTTCAACCTGGGCAGCGCATTGGCTTGTGCACAGTGCCTGCCGCATGGCGTGTATATAGCTATGAATGGGCGATATTTCCCATGGAACAACGTTCGCAAGAATAAAATAAACGGCGAATTCGAAGAAATAGCCGTCATTCAATAATCCGCAATCCTCAGCAGCAAGGGTGGAATTTGGGGAAAAGAAGCTGCCACGCGCTTTTCGTTTTTTTAATTCTCGTCATCCGTTCCGGATTTTCCGAAACCGGATCCATTGCATATAAGGTCGGCGCCCCTGACAAGGCTTGGGTGAATCGGACTCTGAAAAGCCTTTCGCTCAGAGAAAAAATAGCTCAGCTGATTCAGATCCGAGTGCAGGGAAGGTTCATCAACAGTCAGGACCCGGATTTCCAGGCGATCAAAGAACAGGTAATGCGAACGCGCATCGGCGGAGTAGTTTTATTCGCTGGAAATGTTTATGAATCCACCATTCTTCTGAATGAACTTCAACAGGCATCCAAACTGCCGCTCCTGGTTTCTTCTGATTTTGAGCGCGGCGCATCGTTCCGGATCGCCGACACGACCTCCTTCCCGTGGGCAATGGCCCTAGGGGCAACGGGATCGGATAATTTTGCCTATCAGGAAGGGCTGATTACAGCACAGGAAGCCAGAGCCTTGGGGGTTCACTGGATATTTGCCCCGGTACTGGACGTGAACAACAATCCCGAAAACCCGGTCATCAATATCCGTTCTTATGGAGAAGATCCGCAACTCGTCGCACGTCTGGGATCGGCATTCATCCGGGGAGCGCATGACGGTGGGGTTTTAACCACAGCAAAACATTTTCCCGGGCACGGCGATACGGCAACGGATTCGCATCTGGGCCTTGCAGTTGTGCAATCGAATCTTGCCAGACTTGAAGCAGTGGAACTTTTGCCGTTCAGGAGCGCTATTGCGGCCGGGGTGGATTCTATTATGACGGCCCACGTGGCAGTGCCCGAGATTACCGGATCATCGGAAATCCCTGCAACTCTTTCGGAAGAGATATTGACTGATTTGCTGCGAAACTCCCTGAAATTTTCCGGGATCGTGGTCACCGACGCTCTGGAAATGGGCGGTGTCGCCAATCGCTACTGGTCCGGGTTGGCTGCAGTCCGGGCGATTGAAGCAGGCGCGGATATCCTGCTGCTTCCCACAAATGTCGCGACAGCGGTCGAAGAAATTGAGCGGGCGGTTAAAAGAGGGGAAATAACGGAGTCTCGCATCGATCGTTCCGTTGAAAAAATCCTCAAGGCAAAAAGCAGTCTAGGTCTTCATATAAGCAGGATCGCTCCTGTCAGCCGAATCAGGGCAGCGGTTACGGCACCCCAAAGTACAAAGCTTGCCCAGAGAATAGCAGATCATTCAATTACGGCTGTAAAGGATGAGTTGCGACTCCTTCCGCTGAATCCTCTCAACGAGCAGAAAATACTCAGCCTTGTTCTTGTTTCCGATGTCGATTCATCCCCGCTTTCTGTTTTCCAGTCGGAGATGCGTCGGCGATTCCCGTTAGTCCGAACCATGTGGGGCGATTCGCGAATTTCGGAGGAATTATCGGGCGAGATCGCAAAGGCCGCATCGCAATCGGATCTGATCGTTTGTTCCACGCTTGCTCGCTTGGTTTCCGGACAAGCGGCTATTTCAATTCCCCAGAAGCAACGCGACATTATCGAGAAACTGATTGCTTCGAATAAACCGCTTGTCTGGGTGTCATTCGGCAATCCCTATGTGCTCCGTCTTGCTCCCCGGGCCCGCACCTATCTGTGCACTTACAGCTACTCGGATTGCTCTCAGATCGCGGCGGCCAAAGCTCTTTCAGGTGAAATAGAAATCAGCGCCAGGCTGCCGGTTTCCCTTCCTCCATTGTTCAAATCCGGCACAGGTCTGCAAATTCCTAAACTTGATATGACTCTCAGAATGGATTCAGCATCTTCTGCCACCTTTGATGAAACAAAGCGGATCGTGTCGGCTTTTATCGAATCGGAGGCTATCCCTGGAGCTGCGATTGTTTTTGGTCAAAGGAGTTCAATTGTATGGGAATATTACGTTGGCAAAGTGGCATTTTCATCTTCTTCAGCCAGTATTACGCCTAAAACCATTTACGATCTTTCTTCTTTATCAGGAGTCGTGGGAACTGCATCGGCTGCGATGCTGGCCGTATCGTCCAAAGATCTCATCCTAAGCGCACCGGTTCGTGACTATTTACCGGAGAATTCATCTGCGGATATCAAGGATCTGCACATCCGGGATTTGCTTTCGCGCTATTCGAGCGCTGCTTCAGATTCGGATATCCTGCTTCTGAACGCGATCGTCTCCCGAGCGTCAGGCTCTTCGCTGGATCGCTTTCTTTCCGCTCGCCTGTTCCAGCCGCTGGGCATTGGAAAAACAATGAGTTTAATCGTTCCGTCCAAATCCAGCTCAAGTGCGCGATTGGTTTCCAACACAAGGGACCTGGCTGTTTTTGCACAAATGCTTTTGAACGGCGGGATTTATGATTACAGGCGCTATTTCGATCGCTCCATCCTTGCGCAATTCACCGAAGGCAATAAGGCTTTGGGCTGGTCAAAACCGTCTGTGACCAATTGGACTGAAAGCATCTTTTCCAAGACGGCCTATGGCCACAATGCATCGTCCGGAAGCGTCCTCTGGATTGATCCGGAGAAACAGATTTTTGTTGTAGTTCTAACCAACGCTTCGACCAAAGAAAAGGCCGCCGAAGTTCAGCAGAAATTGGCAGAATCTCTTATCCGTGCCGTTGCCGCCCAGTAATGTTTTTAAAACGTAATTCGCAAATCGTAAATATGGACCGTTTGCCCATTGACCCTTATCTTCCGCAAATCGCTGCCCTACTGCACGAGGGGAACTCCCTGGTTCTCACTGCGCCCCCGGGAACCGGCAAAACAACCAGAGTTCCCCGGGCTCTTTTAAAGGCAGGTTTCGCAGACAGCGGTGAAATTCTCGTACTCGAGCCTCGCCGGATAGCGGCTAGGCTTGCTGCTTCCAGAGTTGCGCAGGAAATGGGGGAGAATCTGGGCGATACCATTGGCTATGCAATCCGGTATGAAAATGTGTCCGGGCCTAGGACTAGAATCCGTTACCTCACCGAAGCGATTCTTTCGCGCAGGATGATTCAGGATCCGGTTCTTGAAGGAGTTTCGGCTGTAATTCTCGACGAATTTCACGAACGAAGCATTGCAACCGATCTCGCGCTGGCTTTGCTCAAACCTTTGCAGGAAAGAAAGCCCGGACTAAAGGTCGTGGTAATGTCTGCAACACTGAATGCCGATCCTGTGGCGGCGTTCCTGGGCGCCAGCCGGATGACGGTTGCGGGAGCATTGTACGATCTCGAAATCGAGCATGAGACAAAATCGAGTGATCTGCCGCTGCACAGAAAAGTTCATTCCGCAGTATTGAAATTATTGAATTCCGGAATTGCAGGCGACATCCTCGTTTTTCTTCCCGGTGCTTCGGAAATACGCAGATCCATGGAAACGCTGGCGCCCTTGCGAGAAAAATTCGGGATCCTGGTCCTTCCTCTTCATGGAGACCTTACCTCCGCCGAACAATTACGGGTTATCGCCCCGGCCGCAAACACAAAGATCATTCTTGCTACCAATGTCGCCGAAACCTCGATCACCATTCCAGGCATTGCCGCAGTAGTCGATTCGGGTCTTGCGCGCATGGCAGGCTATTCAGTCTGGAGCGGACTGCCGACTCTTACAACCGCTAAAATCAGCAAGTCTGCGGCTGTGCAGCGCGCAGGGCGGGCGGGACGAACTCAGGCAGGACGCGTTCTCCGTCTTTACACCAGGTCTGATTTTGAAACACGCGCTGAGCACGAAATTCCAGAAATCCGCCGCGCAGATCTGGCGGAAACGGTTCTGATGCTGCATGGCACGGGCGTTCGAGACATCCGCTCTTTCACGTGGTTCGATCCTCCTCCTAAAGCCGCGATAGAAGCGGCTGAAAACATCCTCTTGGAACTCGGAGCAATAAGCCAGGAAGGCAATGTTACCGCAACTGGGCATCAGATCCTGCGCTTGCCCATACATCCTCGACTGGCACGGCTTGTTCTGGAAGGGGAGAAGCTGAATGTAACGGATGAAAGCTCTCTTTTGGCTGTTTTGTTGTCGGAACGGGATATCCGGATGAGTTTCCGCGGCAATTTTGGATTACAGAAAAGAAGAACCGAAATGCAGGTCTCAGGCCAATCGGATCTTGTCAATCTACTGGATTGCTTTAAAGCGGCTGAGCAGGCTCATTTCGATCGGGAGCATCTTCAGGCTAACCAGCTTGATCCAAGCGCCGTTTACGCAGTCAAACGGGCTTATCAGCATCTGCGACGCCTTTTGCAAACACGGAAACCTGCCACTCGTCAGCCACCGCAAACAGGCCAGACCGAAGAAGCTCTTATGATTGCAGCTCTGGCGGCATTTCCTGATCGCGTGGCAAAAAGGCGCAAAGCCGGAGGACGCGAGGTCCTGCTTGCGGAAGGAGGCATAGCGGTTCTTTCGCCTGATAGCATTGTGCATCATTCTGAATTCATGATTGCAGTAGGTGCAGAAGAAAAGCGGGAAAACACACCTTCCAAATCGCAGGGTGCATTCGTGCGCCTTGCATCCGCAATCGAAGTTGAATGGCTTGCAGAGCTTTTTCCTGAAGCCATTATCCAGAAATCCGAATTAGTTTGGAATGAACAGGCCGGAAGAATCGATGAGCTGAGAAAAACGACCTACAGGCAGATAACCCTTGAAGAAATGGTGCGGCCGGCGTCGCGTTCGCCGGAAACTGCGCGGATGCTGACTTCGGAAGTTCTTTCTAAAGATCTCTATCCGATCAGGGATTGCGAAAATCTTCCTGCACTTCGCGCCCGCCTTTTGCTGCTTACCCACTTCTTCCCCGAAGAAAATCTGCCCGGTCTGGAAGAGAACGCAGTGCACCAAATGGTAAAGCGTCTTTGCGAAAACAAAATCAGCATTAAGGAGCTTTCCTCCTCATCGTTAGTCCATGATTTCATGGATACTTTGAGCGGGCACCAGCGTTCACTTCTTGCGCGCGAAGCTCCGGAAACAATCAGACTAAACCGGGGACGAACGGTAAAAGTTCATTATGAATTATCCAAGCCGCCATGGATCGAGTCCCGCCTGCAGGATTTCTTTAGCATGCAGTCAACGCCGGCTGTGTGCAGCGGCAGAGTCCCTCTAACGCTGCATCTGCTTGCACCAAATGGCCGCGCGGTCCAGGTGACTCAGGATCTGGCTGGATTCTGGGAAAGGCACTATCCGGGGATAAGGAAAGAACTAAAAC
>JAHFUH010000277.1 GCA_023265215.1 Acidobacteriota bacterium | reverse complement strand
CAGCGCCGCCCCATGCCGTATAGATCAACGGTCTCGATTGGATTGCCGATGCATTGCCCCAATAGGCCCACGTTTTGAAGGGCAATTTGGAGTTGGTCGCGAAATTCGTCGTAGCGCATGTTGTCCTCTATTGAATCGGGAAATAACATAATACATCCATTTCACGGCCGAACCGACAAAATGATCCCCGGGAATGCGCATTAGAATGCGAAAATCCAGCGAATCTCTTAAATAACGACTCAAAAAGGTTTAACAACTATTGAACTTGATGTGCTCCGGGATTTCGTGGTGCAGGTTTGGAACATAGAAAAAAGCAGTGAAACTGACCCAGGCTGCAGGATAGGGCGTGGCTGTGACCATTGGCACGCTCCCTGCGGGGCCTCGCTGGGGTTGCCGGCATGGCTGCTTTCAAGTAAAGAAAACTCTGGTTGGAATCCATATTTTTCAAGACATCAAATAAGCCTGAGGACATGTGATAAAGTAATGCGAAATATTTTGTGGAGACCGCTATGCCAAAAAAAATATTTGATATCCTTATTGCCATCATCGCCGCATTTGCTTGCATGTGCTTTCTCCCGTCATGTGGGAATAAACCAATCAAGCAATCCAGCCCTCAAAAACCAATCACTGTAACAGTGGGCGGCAAGAAGGCGACTTTTGAAAAGGGATTTCCCTATATTGGAGCCAATGGCAAAACATTGGTCCCATTGGACTTCTTCAATCGGTATGTGGGCGCGAACGTGAATTGGAACAAAGAAACGCCCAAAATATATATCCGCAAGGACAAGACCAGCATTGAACTTGAAGTAGGAGAGCCTCAAGCAATGATTAATGGCAAGGCTATTGCTTTGGCTGCTCCAGTTGTAGTCGAGGATGGGGTCGCCATGGTGCCGGTCCGCGTTATCTCCGAAGCGCTTGGAGCTACTGTCGATTGGGATGCCACAACCCAGGGTGTCTCAATTACAATGGATGGCGCCAAAACACCCTGAAAGGGAGTTTCGAAAATCCATCAAGAACTACTGCAGCCGCGCTTTGCTTTTTTGCGCAGCTTTTATTTCAAGTTTGAGTGCAGTCCACATCTGCCGAACACAAACCGATTCGAACCTCTTTTGATCGCATCCAGTCTGTTTTGAATAGATTGTTAATTGGAACGCATTGCTCCACGACTGGAACAAAAGCTTTTAAAATCCCCAACAAGCAACCTGCTCAGCCTCATCAGATTTAAATTCCTCAGAAAAGGGCCATAAATTATGGCTACAGTATGCGATAGGAAGCTGTATGATCATAGATAATGACAGCATTAATCATCGGTGCTCAGGATTCCAATATCGGTTATGGAGGGATGTAATGATCAAGCGATATGCCGTCGTGTTGGGCTTGATGTTGGCAGCGGGCATGGCGGCGCAGGTGCACGCACAATCGGCTGGATTGCCGGCGGACGGCGGAGGTATGGATCCGTTGTTTAAGAAATGGGACTTCGCCGGCACGGACAGCTCCGGCGTGGCATGGCGTGGCACGCTGACGATTGGCGAACTGGACCCCAAGAGATTCGATCCGAATCCGGCCAAGTACAACCACATGTGCGAGCTCAAGCTGCAGTCGGCGAGCAAGGACAGAGGAGTGGAGACGACATGCCTGTATGATCCGCAAACCCGGACGTTGTCGTTCGGTGGCGGAGGCTTCTCAAACAAATACTCCTATACCGCCGTGTTGTCGCCCGACGGCAAAAGCTTGATCCAGGGCCGATGGGCCGCTGGCAACTCGGAGACGGGAGTCTGGTCTGCGAGTGTTTCCGGAGCCGGCAGCGGCGCAACCGACGCCCCAGCCGCGCCCGCATTGTCAGGTGGCGCCGCTGCGAGAGTGACCGCAGTGCGTCTCCGGCTGGTCCCCGAGAGCTACGAGGGACCGTGCCCAAGCCATGTGCAATTAGTGGGGGACATCACCACCAGCGGGCCGGGGACGGTGTGGTACCAGTTCTTGGCCGGAGCGGTTAGGAAGAGCGGGCCGGCTGAGAACACGGTGAATTTTAGCGCCGGCGGCACGCAAACCGTCACACTGGAGGCTGAGTACGTTAGTACGCCGGGTTCCCCACACACTTCGTTGCTGGCCGCAATGGTAGACGGGCAGGGCAGGCACGGGCCGCAGAACATGAGTTCCGGCCCGGTGAATTACAACGCCACCTGCACGGGGCGGGCTCCGGCGACTCCTCAAAGATAAAAACCAGAAAAGCGAATATATACTTCATTGGTATCAGTTTAATAATTCGGCTAATTTTTCAATGCGCAGATTTTGGTTAAATAATCCCGGATAATCGGGAGATCCTTCATTGTTCCTGAAGCGTTCGTTCATTTCGGCTTTGGTAAGAATCTTGTATTCCATGGACATGAACTGAATGGTCGATTTTGGTTTGGAGCGGTCCCAGTATTCAGGATTGAAACGCATGATCGGCAAACCTATTTTCTGTGCGGTCACATTGACTATTTCATCTGCTCCACCGAAATAAGCCGGACTATTTAATTCTTGCGGCGTAAAATTGCTATAGGCTTTCAAAAAGTGATCATATACCTCTTTCCATATTGGCCTGATTTTCCAGTAGTTTAAATAAGCATCCATAACATCTTTTACCGTAACCGAAATCCAGTAAGCCGGTTTTGCGGGATTGAAAACAACCAGGTTCCCATTTTTATAAAGCCGGACTCCCGGTGCAATCTCCCGCTCAAACTCAAATACAGTGAAGAACTCAAAGAGTTTTGCTTCAGCCTTGTCGAATACCTGCTCCAGTTTGGGATCATCCACTTGAGCTTTGTAACCATCGAGGCCGCCAAAATTTTTGCCATGCCCTGACCTGATTGAATTTATTTCGATTCTCCAATTGGGAGGTTCATCTTTCCATGTCCATTCCTTGCCGTTTTCAATCCCAAAGAGTTCGAACTGTAATTCCATCTCTCCTTCGGTGCAATAATCGCCTGCCCTTTCATATTTACCAAAAGCTTCATCATGAAAATACCAAACAGCATCAAACCCTTTGGGTGGCATTAGCATCGGGTGATTCCGATGGAACCATTCTGCAACAGCTGTTAAATTTTTAGTGTAGGCAACCTTGTCAACCCTGCCTCCATAAGCATCCACTTGATTTTTTATAGACCATCCGCCTGTTTTATCGGGCTGCCACCTGGATTGTGCATAAACCGGGCAATACGCCAGAGCCAGGACAAATAATGAGACCATTGAAATAATATTTCTATGTATTTTCATGGAGTACCTTCTTAATTGCCGGCCCTCCGTGGTAGAGAGCTTGGATGGCATCGCAGATATTCGGTACGGTCTCGTTCCGGATGATCGGAATGGAAACCGAAGATGGATAAAAGCACAGCAGACATTCGGCACGGGCTAAGAGTGGCGGCCAAAGAACTGCGGACTCTTCCTCTTATGTCAGCGGTCAGGATCTGCACCAAGCCTGGCGCGTTGTCCATCAGACTGGCTTCAGGATCCATGTCGAGCGGCGCGGACTTCTTGCGGAGCACAGCCGCCGGGAAATCCGCGCCCGGCAAATGATTTTGCAGCGCAAACTGCGACCTATTTCTCCACCAACTCCACGCGCCGGTTTTGCGCCCTGCCCTGCTCGTCTTTGTTCGAAGCGATCGGACAGTACGAGCCCACGCCCGCGGCCTTGAGCCTTGTTACCTCGATGCCACGCCCGACCAGGGCTTTGACAAGGGAGTCGGCCCGGTCCGCCGAAAGCTTGAGGTTTATCTCCAGCGTCCCCGCGTTATCCGTATGCCCCACGACGAAGGCTTTGAGCGTCGGGGTCGACTTCAACAACTTTACCATCTCGGCAATTGCCGGCTCAGACTCTGGTTTTATAACTGCAGAGCCTGTGTCGAAATAGATTCCATAAACGATCGTCTTCCCCGCGGCTTTGAGTTCGCTCCCCATGACCGTCGCGTCTGCTGTCACATCCTGACGCATCGCTTGCGTCTCAACAATGACCAGTTGGTAGTCGCGCCCCTCGTTAAAGGCTTCCACGTACACGCCTGTCAGGGCGCCGGCCTTCCGGATTTCGCCTGCAGACCTGCGGTCATCACCGCCAAGGCGCTTGCCGCCGGCCTTCACTATGGCCGCCTCGTAGTTGCGGACAATCTGCAGCGTGCTGAACGATGTCGCACCCTCTTTTCGTGAATAGTCGATCGTGTATTTCTTCCCCTCCCAATGCACTCCTTTGCCGCCAATTACCGTGGGGTCATAGGAGCCGAACTCGCTCACTTCATAATTGCTGATCCAGTATCCGGGCATACGCGTGATCAGGGGATGGTCCTGACTGCCCTTCGCGTCCTCCTGCGCCTGTGCAGGCGGACCCGCGAAAATAAACCCCAAGAATGCTAACAGGGCGATCAGATATCGAGACTTCATTTCGTTTCCTCCAAAGTTGATGCTAACTGACGGTAATCAACCGAACCGGCTTTTAATCCGGAGAGTTGAGGATAGGAGGACAGGGAAAATCAGCTGCATTTTTCCTGTCCTCCTATCGAAGATTCATCCTAGAGACCCATCCGGAAAGTCCCTTTTAAGAAATTCGTGCGTTGAAAACAAAGGGCTTATGGTTTGACAAACTGCTAAAAACCCGGTTTCCGGATGGATCTCTAGGAGCCTGTCCGCGGCCGCGATCATACCACCGATCAAATTCTGATGATTCGATTCTTAAACGGGCTTTCAGAAATGACTTCACCTTATTTGGGCAGCTGCTACATCCGCTAAGATTTTTTCAGTTGAGTAGGTCATCGTTTGCCGGGCAAGGTCTGCGGTGTTTTAAGGTCGGATTTAGGTTTGCCTTCCACTGTGACATCCATAATGTTACTCACGCCAGAATTATTACTGGCATCCTCTGCTCTCACCTTGACACCATAGACCAATGTATCGCTGCCGGTGTTCTTGGGCATGGTCCACGAAATCTGCCAATGACCATCCAAAGAAGTTCCACTCACGAGGTTAAGATGAACGGCCGACTCCTGGCCGTCCGGTTTGATCAGAACTGCCATGACGGTCTTCACGGGAACATTATCATGAGCATCTACAGACACGCTTATTGGACCACCTTCGTATGTCGTAGCGGTCGGCATCACATTAAATAAGCGCAATGTAAGCTTTTCCTTGTCATCCTTATTCCCTGTTGTGTCTTTATTCTTTTTATTGATTTCAACTTTTGCAGGGTTGTCGTCTGCAAACGCGCATAGAGGAACGAGGGCAAAACACGCGATCATTATTGCAATTATCATTTTATTCATTCGAGAGGGCTCCTTAATAAGAATTTGGCTCTCACACAACAAGGTGAGGCAGTGACTTCTCAAAGTTGTTTCCTGTATTCCGGGGGCAGAATAGCTGCATTTCTCTGCATTCAAGTTTTTGATTTTTGCTTTTGCTGTTTTTCATTCAACTCGTATTTGACCAGGCCAGCTCAATATGACAAATGGCATGTTACCCGGTAATCGCGATGTAAGATAATAAAATGTAACGATTAAAGTTTATGCTGCGGTATTGCCGTCGAGATAAATCATTCGCTCGGATATTTCGGATATTATGGTAGTAGTGGTTATGATATTGAGCCACTCAGCAACGCCAGGACCGTCCCGGCATTCAAAGGATTGAAAACGCGCTTATTCGACTTATCGTGCTTTGATTATATGTTAAGCTGCTGTTTTATTGTCAGCCTGAAAGGAAACTCGAACATGCGGATCAGAAGTATCGCAGTCCTTGCAATGGTAATTTTTGCAGGCATAGCTGTTGCACAACAACCTCTCCCGACTTCTTCATCCGGCCCCCAAGCCCCTAACCAACCGATTAAGAACGCGTTCAAGATGGAAGGAGACGTGAAGGACGCCGGAGGAGCACCCATTTTCGGTGCCACAGTCGCAACTGCCGGCAGGTTTTCCGCGAAGACCGACCGCAACGGACACTTTGTATTCCCGGCTCTCGAACGGGGCGCTGGTTACATCGTAAAGGTCACGCTTGCGGGATACATATTTCAACCTGCCTACCAACCGGTGAGCGCCCCGGCACAGGGCGACGTCAAAGATGTAAAGTTCACCGGCACCCAATCGTCTCCGAAATAATAGAGTCTCCAGGTGCATTCCGGTCGAGCGCATCCTCCATCGAAAATGGAGGAATTCCAGCCTGACCGGACGCTCTCGTACCTACGAGAGAAGTGCCGAGAGATCAGCGGCGCACCCGTAGGAGAATCACGGAAAGTCATTCTCGTATATCTGTGATCGTCAATTTATCCACACAGGCGAGTTATTGCAGTTTCACGTTCCAGGGCAATAGTTGATCGAGTTCATCCCTGGAATCGAGATTGGGTAATTTCAGTTGGCGGTTGCGAGAAGACCGTCGGCGCTTCGCCGACAATCTTTTCCGTAATGGAGAAACATTTCTAAGCGACGCAGAAAATGATCGGAGCGACGCAGAAATGTTTCTGGGACACACCGATTGTTTTCTCAACGAGGAAGAACATGATCTTGGCAGCGGAGAAGATATTCTCAAGGACCGAGATTACAATCTCCATCGCTGAAAAGATCTTTTCGGTCCCTGAAAACATCTTTTCAGAGACTCAGAAATGTTTCTAAGCGATTCAGAAATGTTTCTGAGAGACTCAGAAATGTTTCTAAATCGGTCGTCGCTCTAAGTCCTGATATTTCAATAGGTTTGTTATTGCCTCAGAAATGTTTCTGAATGACTCAGAAATGTTTCTGAATGACCCAGAAATGTTTCTAAGTCATTCAGAAACATTTCTGGGTGGCTTGGAAAATTATCCCCGTGTCGCAGAACATGTTCGGAAAGCCTGAGAAGATCTTCTGGATGGCCAGGAAAATGGTCGGAGCGACGCAGAAACATTTCTGCGTCGCTTAGAAAATGATCCCCGTGTCGCAGATTATGTTCTGAGCGATTCACATTGTTTTCCAGACGATAGGGACCGCAGTCAAAGCCACGCAGAAAGTAATTTCCGTCACGCCGACCACATTCTAATCCGAAGATGGAATAAGAGGCTTAATGTTCTGGCTGCTCTTGTCTATCGCCATAAGTTCATCGGCCCTGGATTCGTGTACTCAGAAACGAAAAACCAACGAGAAGTTGAAGTGCTGAAAAACGTAGGATAACTGTCAGGAGGGAAACAATCCCGGGTGTCCGCCGCTGGAGCAGATGCTAATCCGCGCGGGCTTTGAAAATCTGGAAATCCTGCATCAAGAAAAGACTTCTTCACTCGGCCTGCTGCCAATCGTATCGATG
>JAHFUH010000015.1:24677-26242 GCA_023265215.1 Acidobacteriota bacterium | reverse complement strand
CCAAAATCCACATTTTTATTTTCGCCGAAAAATAATCGACAGCTTATGAAATAGCTAAAGGCAGCCTATATTGCCGGCAGGGCTATGAAAGGCTTATTCTCAGACAGGCTCCTAGATATATCCAGAAAGAAAAATTCCTCATGTTGGACGGTAGACTTTCGATAAGGACATTAGGTCTAGGCATGTTAGACCCGTGTACCGACATATTCGAGGGATCGGAAACCAAGATTGTTCGTCGATTTGCACCTTGCTTCCTGTAAGTGAGAAGGCGAAGCTGTGAATCCAGACAGTCCAATAAAAACACAATTATAAGCTGTTACTCCAGAGGAAATTCCTATGGGAGAAATGCTGGATGAAATTGTTCAGTACCGTCACCTTCTTTTCATGTTGACATGGCGGGACATTAAAATTCGTTATAAGCAGGCTGTGATGGGCTTTCTCTGGGCGATTTTGATGCCCGTATTCATTGTTGCGGCGGGCCTTATAGTCCGAGTGGCGGTTGCTTATACATCGGGAAAACCGCTGAACTTCCTTGATTGTGCATCCGTTGCAGTCAAGGCTCTGCCTTGGGCATTTTTCATCGGCTCCATCCGTTTTTCTACCACGAGTCTGGTCTCCAACGGGAATCTGATCACGAAAATATATTTCCCCAGGGAGGTATTTCCGATTTCCGCTGTTCTCGCGAATTTGTTTGATCTCAGCATATCTTCGACGGTTTTGATTATATTCCTCGTCTTTTCTCCGATCCATATCACCGTATATTTGCTATGGCTGCCTTTATTGATCCTCTTGTTGATCCTGTTCACCATGGCAGCCGGTATGTTTTTCTCCTGCGGGAACCTTTTCTTCCGTGATGTCAAATATATAGTGGAGGTCATCGTTACAATGGCGATATTCTTTACGCCGGTATTTTATGATGCTTCCACATTTGGCAAGTGGGGAACCTTGCTGCTGCTTAATCCTGTCGCCGTTATTCTGGAGTCCATTAACTCAGTCGTAGTTCTGGGCAGGCCGCCCGATCCCGCATGGCTTGCCTATGCCGCAGCCTGGAGCGTTCTTGGAATTCTTTCCAGTTGGACAATTTTCCACCGCCTTGAATTCCTTTTTGCAGAAAGGATTTAAGTCGACTTGATTTGAATCCTGTATATTTGCATATAACAGACCGGCAGAAGGACCATTATGAGTGACGTTACGCTAGAGTTTGATCACGTTTGGAAAGATTTTAGAAAAGGGGAAAACCACGATTCGCTTCGCGATCTGGTTCCGGCGATTTTTAGTAAAACGATTGGAAGGACAGGCAAACAACGGCATCCTGAAAGAAATTTCTGGGCGGTAAGCGATTTTTCTTTCCAGGTAAAACGTGGCGAAGCTCTGGCCATCATAGGTCCGAATGGCGCCGGGAAAAGCACGACGCTAAAGCTGCTGAGCCGGATTCTGAAGCCTACGAAGGGCAAAATAATCGTATCAGGGCGGATGAGCGCCTTGATTGAAGTAACCGCCGGTTTTCACCCCGACCTGACCGGGCGAGAAAATATTTTTCTCAATGGCGCTATTTTTGGAATGCA
>JAHFUH010000015.1:5601-24667 GCA_023265215.1 Acidobacteriota bacterium | reverse complement strand
GCACAAAGAGGAAATCGAAGCCAAGATGGATGAAATAATCGACTTTTCGGGCGTTTCAGAATTTATCGATACTCCCGTTAAGCGATACTCGTCCGGGATGTACGCAAGATTGGGTTTTTCAATTGCGGCTCATGTGAATCCCGAAATTCTCCTTGTTGACGAAGTGCTCAGCGTTGGCGATTTTACCTTCCAGGGGAAATGCATTCGAAGGATGCAGGAGGTATTAAAAAACGGAACCACCGTTGTGTTTGTTTCGCACAACATGGAATCGGTTCTGTCCTTGTGTACCAGAGCCATATTGTTGAAAAAAGGGAAAGTGGCGAGCGAAGGTGCTCCGGCTGATGTGATCAACAGCTATTACCAGAGCGGCGGCTTATGGACTCCTGAATTATCCGAATCTCAAGCAGCTCAAATCGAAAAGATAGAGAATTGTGCGGATGCTGATTTTGACGGGGCTGCGAGTCCAGGCGCACATCACAAGTATGAACTGTCCATCAAGGCAAATGAATCCTGCCGTCTTTCGCCCGGGCTTTTTATAAGGCGGGATGGAAATGTCATATTCGATACTACATATGGCCGCATGACGGGCGGGGATGTTTTGACTATGGAAAAGGGGAAACCAGCAAAGCTGGTGTGGGATATTGATTTGAACCTACCTCCGGGAATATATGAACTGGGCTTCCATCTCGAGGATGTCGACCGACATTTGTTTCAACAATATATAGCAAATTATCGCACATTGGTAATTTCTGAAGATAAACGGTTTCAGGCTCAATATTACATGAACCCCAGGGTCGCGTTGGAATCGTAGTTGTTTTCCAAACAAGTCCTATTGTAAAGCCAGCCGAGGGAATCGATGGTAGATGTCTCTATTGCCATATGTACATGGAACAATGCAGAGCGATTGAGAATCACTCTGGATTCTCTGTGTAAATGTGCAATTCCCGAAGGCCTCCAGTGGGAAATTGTTCTGGTTAACAACAACTCCAATGACCATACTGATTGCGTGGTCGAAAGCTTCAAAGACCGGTTGCCGCTAATATCTCTTTATGAGCCGAAGCAGGGCTTAAGCCAGGCGAGAAACAGAGCATTATCATCCACTCACGGTCGTTTGGTTATATTTACGGACGATGATGTAAAGCCATGTCTTGGATGGATAGAGGCTTACTGGCGCAGCTATCTTGAAAATCCGTCAGGATACTATTTCGGCGGGCCTATCCGGAGCGAATATGAAACCCAGGGCTTTGATCACAGGCTGCTGGATGTCGCACCGTTGTGTGTCCGAGGGTTTGATCTCGGAGCGTTGCCAAAAGTGGTCGAAGGCGATTATTTCCTGGGGGCCAACTGGGCTTGTCCCACCGAAGGATTGCTCAGGGTTGGAGAATTTGATGTGAGCAGGGGCCTCAATCCTGAAAGTGGCAAAGTTAAAACCGGCGAAGAAACCGAGTTAATGATTCGATTGCAGGAAGCAGGATGGAGGGGATTCTATCTGCCTGACGCTCACCTCCAGCACTTTGTACCTGCCAAAAAGTGCACGCTCAAACACATAGCTTCCAGGATGGAAGCCTATGGATACGAACTTGCTTCTAGGGATTATGATCGTAAAGATGCCCGTCTTTTGTTCGGAATTCCGCGCTGGATGTACAGATCTGCATTGACTTACTATATGCGATATATATCCAAAAGAATGCGTTGCGCTCCCTGGTATAAGGAATATACCTCATTCATTCAATATATTGGTTTTATGAAAGGCGTCCGGCAACGGTTGGCTCAGCATGAGTAATATTTTGCATCCGGTTCAGAAGACAAAGGGCTGTTTTCAGAGGCGGGTCAAGCCATGATGCCCCTCAGCGTTGCCGTGTGCACATACAACCGGTCAAAATGGCTGGCCGAACTTGTGGCATCATTGCGTGCACAAGAATGCCGCCTGCCCTTCGAAATATTGATTGTCGATAACAAGAGCAGCGATGGGACGGCGCAGCTTGTTAAACACCTGCAATCATCCCAAGGCGCGCCGATCCGATACGAGCGAGAGGAGCGGCAGGGAATTGTCTTTGCCCGCAATCTGGCATTGGAATCCTGCTCCCAAAGCGATTTCATGGCTTTTATCGACGATGACGAATTGCCGGAGGCCGGGTGGCTCCAATCCGCCTTTGATGGGCTGGACGGCGATGGGGCGGATTGCGTGGGGGGTCGGATCGGGCTGCGATTTTCACCCGAAAAGCGGCCAGGCTGGCTGGAAGAGCAGGTGCTGTGTTTTCTCGGACAACTCGATTATGGCGAAACCGCTTTTTGGATTACAGACGACTCCAAGCCTGTATGGAGCGGCAATGTTGCCTATCGGATGTCCCTGTTCAAGAATGCAAAACTACGCTTCGATCTTCGCTATAATCGAGCCGGCAATGGCATAGGAGGCGGCGAAGATTTAAGGATGTTCCGGGCGCTTCGCGCGCAAGGCGCAAAGTTGCGCTATCGACCCGATATGGCGATAAGCCACCGGATAGAACCCTGGAAACTGAGGCGTCGATATTTTCTAATGCTTCACATGAAGGCCGGATGTCAGGCGGGGCTTTTTGAGACAACCGAGTATCGAAGAAGCCTAGCAGGAGTTCCGCCCTTTATGATTGTGCAGGCCATGCGGCACTGGCAGGCCGCATGCTCACTGATCCTGCGAAAAAGGAACGGTTCTTTGCTGCAGTCGATGATTGCCGCCCATGCTGTCGGTCGCATCTGGGGTCGCGTCAAACGTTGGCAGCGCGAGCGCAGCGTAGTGGACACGCATGCGAATCTCACTTCCGCCGAATCCTGAATAGGTCATCAGTAAACAATTTCCAATCTTTCGGATTAAATACTCCCAATAATGAATCTCAGCGTTATCATTTGCACTTATAATCGCGCAAACATGATTTCCAATGTTCTGGATGATCTTCATCGCCAGATAGTTCCACAAGATTTGGCTTGGGAAGTCTTAATCATCGACAACAACTCAACGGATAACACAAAAGCTCTTGTTGAAACTCATGTGAAACGATCGGCCTATCCCATAAGATATATTTTCGAACCCAGGCAGGGGAAATCGCATGCATTGAACACAGCTATAGAAAAGTCCGAGGGCAGCATTCTTGCTTTTACCGATGATGATGTAAATGTTGATCCACACTGGGTTTCCGCGGTCCACTCCATTTTTAACCAATATGATTGCATGGGCATGGCGGGCCGCATCCGCGCGGTATGGAATGTGCCAAAACCAATGTGGCTTGCCGGCGAAGGTCCGGATCGTATAACAGGCGCGCTTGTGGAATTTGAATTTGGTGACAAGCCTTGTCTTCTGACTGAGCCGGGATTCGGTGCCAACATGGCTTTTAGGCGGGTTGTTTTTGAAAAGTATGGAGGATTTCAGACTGCTTTGGGTCCTTTTGGCTACAGCTTGCATTCGCGAATTCCTGCCGCAAGAGGAGGCGAAGATGTTGAGCTTTTTTCCAGAGTTATTCAAGCAGGAGAAAAAATAATTTATTCTCCGTCTGCCCTGATTTTTCATCCGGTAGAAAAGGAACGAACCCAAAAACGTTATTTCAAACGTTGGTATTTTTCTTGGGGACGCTCCTGGGTCAGGAAAGAAGGGATGCCGGAGGATGCTCCAGGTCTTGCAGGCGTTCCTCGTTATATGTTCAGAGTGCTCCTGGACCGGTTTATTCAGTGGGCATTTACCTTTAACCTTCGGAGCCGATTTTCAAAGAAGCTAAAGCTTTATTTGGCGTTAGGCCAAATAATTGAGGCTTATTCGTTAGCTCACAAGCCATCTCCCAAAGCAGGCAAGCAAGCGCTGGTTCCAAGTGAGAACAGAGGTGATCGATGAACATTGCAGTTTATGAAGCGCCGCCTTCAGCGCTACAGGCTAGTGACAGAGAAATGGAGATTGAAGTCTGTAAAGAGAGCGAGAGGGATTTATGGGATTTCTACGTAGAACAAAATCCTTCTGCGACCATTTCACACATTTATGGTTGGCGCCGAATCATCAGTGAGGCTTATGGACATGCTACATACTATTTGATGGCCAAGCGCGACAGCAAAGTTGTAGGAGTGTTGCCACTTGTTTTAGTAAAGAGCCGGTTCTTCGGCAGCAGTCTGGCCTCTATGCCTTTTCAGGACTATGGCGGTATCCTTGCGGATGATGATATTGCAGCTTGCGCATTGCTCGATCACGCTTTGGAACTGAGGCGCGAAGCCGGAGCGGATTGCGTTGAACTCCGGCATCGCGACTCTATCCTGGAAGGGAAAGGACTTTTAAGACAGGACAAAGTCACTTTGTTGCTGGATATTTCTCCAGGGATCGAGAGTTTGTGGCAAAAGTTTTCTGGCAAAGTTCGGAATCAGGTCCGCAAAGCCGAAAAATCGGGTTTGACTACATGCATTGGGGGCTCCGAGTTGATCGAGGATTTCTATCGCGTATTTGCTGTGAATATGCGCGATTTGGGATCACCGGTACATCATCCCGGGTTTTTCACACAAATATTTTCTGAATTTGGCGATAGAGCGCGCTTGCTTATTGTACGGGATGGAAGCCGCACAATAGGGGGCCTGATCGGCCTGTTTTTCAAGGACGTGATGATTGTGCCCTGGGCGTCTTCTCTGCGTGAATACTTTCCGAAATGCCCCAATAATCTGCTTTATTGGTATGCATTCCAACAAGGGTGCGATCGCGGCTGTAAACTCTTCGATTTCGGCCGTTCGTCGATCGGATCTGGAACCTATAACTTTAAACTCCAATGGGGTGCAAAACCAGTCCAACTAAACTGGCAATTGTTTTTCAGGAAAAATCCGTCGAGGCCAAGCACATCCGAGGATTGGAAATTGCAGGCTGCGGCACAAGTCTGGAGCCATCTGCCTGTCCAATTGACTCTTTTGCTTGGACCAGCGATTCGCAAATATCTTGTCAATTAATCCGGCTCGGAACTTATATCGAGAATGAAAGAGCTTTTTAAAAAAATTGTGCGGATAATTGGCTTTATTATTATATTGCCAATGCTTGTGAGCTATCGTCTGCGTGCTCTATTTATCGGCTCGGATAGAAGCCTGCAATCATCCAGCCAGTTTCTTTCTCTTCTGCCCGGGCTTTCGGGCCAATATCTCCGCCGGGCCTTCCTGGCAAGAGTATTAACCGGCTGTGATTCCTCCTCCTGCATCGAATTTGGCGCAATTTTTTCGCGCACAGGAGCGCGAATCGGCCGGAACTCTTATATCGGTCCCTATTGTGTGATCGGGCTTGCAGATATCGGGCCCGATGCACTGCTTGCGCCTGGCGTACAAGTGCCCAGCGGCCCTCATACGCATGGGACAGAAGATACTTCAACCGCCATAAGAAACCAGGAAGGACATCTTTCGCTGGTAAAAATCGGCGAGGGCTCGTGGGTAGGATGCTCTGCGGTCATTATGGCCGATGTCGGAAAGAATTCCATTGTTGCTGCCGGTTCAGTCGTAACGAAATCGATCCCAGACTATTCCATAGCTGCAGGTTCGCCGGCGCGCGTAATTCGGTCCCGATTGCCAAATTGCTCTGTGGCAGACAACTAGTCCTATGTCAATGAAACTTCTGTTTTATAAACCATCGTTTTCATGGCCGCGAAGCAGCGGGCATGATGTCCATACCTATCATTTGATGCGCGCACTGGGAAACCTGGGCGCTTCCATTTCTCTCGTTACAGATATTGCCCCGCCCGCTCCTGCAATTGATGGGCTTAAACTCGATAAATTGATCGATCTAAGCCACACAGAATTATCCCACCAGAAGGCAAACTCTCCAGTCCGTCCACTTGAAGAGAGATTTCGCCGTTACTGGGGCGTTACGCCCGATAATCTATCCAGATTTCTCAAAGCTGTTCGAAGCGATGCTTTCGATGCGGTTATTGTTTCCGGATTGCAGGTTTTACCCATGTTCTTATCGGTGAATGGCCCGTATCGAATCTGGTACGCAGCGGATGAGTGGTGTTGGCATCATTTGTCGCAGGTTCAGCCCGGGAAATTTTCCACCTGGAGTCAGCTCAAGGAGGCTGCGTTCAAGGGGTTGTATGAGCGTGCCTACAGGAAACGAGTTGATGCGGCTTGGCTTGTTTCCAAAACAGACGCCCAATGGATGAGAGTTGTGGCAGGCATTGGGGAAGTCGAGGTTTTGCAAAACGGCGTTGATGCCGAATATTATACTCCACAGAAAAGAGTGGAAGAAAATGAGAGTGTAGTGTTCTGGGGCCGATTAGATTTTGGGCCCAATATTCAGGCATTGGAATGGTTTTCAGAAAATATATGGCGACAACTGCGACAAACAAGGCCGAATGCACGGTTGACAGTAATGGGTTTTAATCCAGGGCCCAACATTTTCGCTCTGCAAAAGCTTGGCGGGATTGATGTTCTTCCGGACGTTGAAGATATTCGGGAAGCGATCCCCCGGCATGCCGCCGTGATACTTCCATTTATTTCGGGCGGCGGCATCAAGAACAAGCTTTTGGAAGCTGCTGCGATGGGCAAACCTATAGTGGCAACGGACCGCGTCGTCAAAGGTCTGCAAAGCCATCCACCTGTAAGGATTGCCAACTCACCGGCCGAATGGATTGCAGAGATTACAAATCTCTGGGACCAGCCGAACACAAGGTATGAACTCGGGAACTCCGCACGAGAATGGGTGATGCGGGAGCACGACTGGACCAGCGTTGGAAAGAAAGCATTTAACTGGTTGGATTCAAAAATACATTCAGCAAAGGTCTCGTCATGAAACAAACGCTGATGATGATTGTCCTAACCTTTTGCGGAACTGCGGGTGTTCTAATCAACGGTCCATTTGCAGCGATTGCGGTTTACTATCTCTTTGCAGTTCTCCGACCCCAATTCATTTGGCAATGGGCTCTTCCTGCAGGCATTCCATGGTCTCAGTTTGTTGCAATTGCAGCATTGATAGGGGCTTTGTTTTTAGGTTTAAAAAGTGGTCTCGATTCGGGTGCAAGCAAATCTCTGAAAATGGTGGCCGCACATAGATGGTTCATAGTTTTCGGAGTTTGGGTATGCATTAGCTATTTTACAGCACAAGATAAGCAGGTTGCTTGGTTTTGGCTTCAGGAATATGCCAAGCTTTTAGTGATGTTTTGCTTGGCGAGCTATGTTCTTCGACGTCCGAGCGAAGCATGGAGGCTCTACCTCATAGTCACGGCAGCCTTATGCTATTTAGCTTACGAAATGACCAGTCTGTATGTATTTGAGCACCGCATTGATATTTATCACAATGGATACGGCGGCCTTGACAACAACGGCGCGGGATTGATGATTGCCATGGGAGTGCCTCTAGCAATTTTCGCCTGGGACGGAATTCGCCGCTGGTGGCGCTGGATTTTTGCTCTTTCGGTTCCATTGCTGCTGCATACCGTGATGATCAGCTATTCGCGCGGAGCAATGTTATCGGTGCTGATCGCCGCTCCGGTAATTATTCTCAGGATCAGAAGGCGTGGACAAGTCATTGCGGCCCTTCCTTTAGCGATTGTGGCAATAGCAATTATGGCAGGTCCGGCGGTTCGCTCGCGTTTCTTTTCCGTTGGAAAGTATGAAGTGGATGAAAGTGCCAATTCGAGATTCGCGAGTTGGGAGGCAGGATTTAAGATGGCCAACGACTATCCGCTATTTGGAGTGGGGATACGCAATTCCAGCATTTTTTCGCATCGATATGGTGCGGATATTGAGGGACGCGTCATTCACAGCCAGTACATGCAGGTGCTCGCCGATAGCGGTTATCCCGCATTATTTTTTTACTGCGGGCTTGTTCTATCCTCGTTTTTAGCAATTCGACGGGCACGATCTCGCCTGAAAACGCGGAAAGATGAAAATGCCGATCATTTGCGTGCGCTCCTGAGCGGAGTTGAAGGATCGCTGATAGTTTTTGTTTTCGGAGCCTTCTTCCTCTCCCTTGAAGTATTTGAACTGCCCTACATCCTGACGCTGCTGAGCGCTCAGGTTTGGGCTATGTGTCGAGAATCCGAGCAGCTTGTCGTCGAGCCAAGCTCATCAATGGACCCGAGCATCGATCTCCCATGCGTAGTTCCTCAAAACCAATGACCGAAACGAACAATTCTGTGGCGCCGATCAGGGTTGCGTTTGTATTGCATAACATGCAGGTAGCCGGAGCAGAAATGCTGGTGGCTGCAACAATACGACGTCTGCGCTCTCTAATCGATCCTGTTATTCTCTGCCTCGATGGACTTGGTTCTTTGGCCGAATCGCTGAACATGGAGGGCGTGCCGGTTGTGAATCTGGGCAGGCGTCCAGGATTTGACTTGAAAGTTTCGCTCCGAGTGGCCGCTGAAGTTCGAGTGCGGCGTTGTGAAGTGGTTCATGCACATCAATACACGCCTTTTACATACGCGGCGCTTGCAAAACCGTTTACTGGGTTCCGTTATCATCTCATGTTTACAGAGCATGGCCGGCATTATCCCGATGTGGTATCCAGGAAACGCTATTGGTCCAACAGAATATTCCTGAGTTCTTTGGCGGATGAGGTGAACGCCGTTTGTGAATTCAGCTCAAGAAGTCTGAAAGAAGTAGAGGGTTTCTTGCGTGCGGCGATTGAAATTATTCCCAATGGCATTGAATTGGCAAATTACAATTTGCCCGGCTCAGCAGTTTCCTGCAAAGCAGCTCTCGGATTGGATCAGAAAAAACGCCATATTGCATGCATAGCCAGATTCCATCCAGTCAAAGGACATGCCACGTTAATCCAGGCTTTTTCGGATATTGCCCGACTAAAAGATGATGTCGACCTTCTGCTTGTTGGGGGTGGGCCTTTGCGGGACAGCCTGGAGCAGCAGGCAAAGTCATTGGGAATTGCAGGCCGCGTGCATTTTATGGGTATTAGAAAAGACGTTCCTGCCATTTTACAGGCTACGGATATTTTTGTGCTCTCATCCATTAGTGAGGCGGCTTCTCTGACCCTGCTTGAAGCAATGGCTTCCTCTGTTCCGGTAGTGGTCACCGATGTTGGAGGCAATGGCGAAATTGTAAGAAATGGCGTGGAAGGCTTATTGGCGCCACGCGGAGATGCACCGGGGATTGCGCGAGCGTGCCTGGAACTGTTGTCCGATCCCGATAGGGCTTCCGCTATGGGATTGAAAGGACGCGCCCGTGTGGAGCAATGCTTCCAATTGAAAAACACCATTGACGAGTACTATCGTCGATACGAGGCTGCGGCAAACAAACTCAGGAATAATGGAAGCCGAATTTAATGAATAGCCTGGCGGAGATTTGCAGTGAAACTCAGGAGCGGAGGCTATCTCCTTTGCTTAGCATCATAATTCCTGTCCGGAATGACCCCAAGCGATTGCAGAATTGCCTGGCTTCGTTGTTTGGAGACCAATGTCCGGCAGGCGGCATGGAGATTATTGTTGGTGATAACAGTACGGACAGCAGATGTGAAGATGTGGCGGTTGCCGCCGGCGCAAGCCTGGTGAAACTGCCTGGAATCAATGTGGCGAGCGTGAGAAATTGCGCTGCAGCCTGTGCCCGAGGCGAATTTCTTGCCTTTGTTGATGCCGACCATACAATTGAGCCGGGCTGGATTATGGCTGCAATCGGTGCTTTCAGTCGGCCGGAAATCGGAGCCGCAGGATTTCCATATTTGCCTCCGGAGACAGGTACCTGGGTTCAAAGTGCTTACGATCGTTTTCGGCAACGACCCTGCGAACCGCAGAACGTGGAATGGTTGGGTAGCGGCAATCTTGTAATTCGGCGAGATTTGTTCAGGACGCTGGGAGGATTCGATTCCTCTCTGGAGACCTGTGAAGATGTGGATTTGTGCGGGAAAATTCGACGAGCCGGATATAGCTTGGTTGCCAATCCCGCGATGAGAAGTGTCCATTGGGGCGATCCGGCGACGTTGAAGGCGGTTTTCCGAGGGGAGCTTTGGAGAGGAAGAAGCAACCTGAGGGTGAGTTTCCGGAAACCTTACAGTACTCGCAATATTGTCAGCGCTTTAATCCCGTTGGCTAATCTGGCTTCAGGCTTCTTTGCGCTCTCTGCGACTGTCATCGCGCCCCGTCAACTTATTCTTTGGATGATTCCGGCATCCATAATCTGGGCTCTCAGCGTTTTCCTTCGTGTATGGAGAATGCGGAAAGCGAATGAGGGATGGGATTTTTCCAGGACTGTACGCAACCTGGTGGTTGCGATCGTTTTCGAATCAGCTCGCGCATTAGCGCTCATATTGCGTTCCAGCCATCGCCGAAGATCAGGATAAGAAAGCTTTGAAAAACAACGGTTGGCCAATTCGCATTCTCGAACTTCGAAGCGTATGGGGATCCGGCGGAGGGCCGGATAAAACCATCTTGCTCGGGACCTATCGTAGCGATCCGAAGCGATATTTGGTTACAGCCTGTTACATCCGCGATGCACGGGATCCGAATTACGGCATTGAATCACGGCCGGAACGAAAAAATATTGATTATGTCGAAGTGGTTGAACAGAATTCATTCGACATTAAAATATTGCGCCAATTGAGGACTTTAGTGCGCGATCGATGCATTCAGGTCATTCACTCCCACGACTATAAAACAGATCTTTTGGCATGGCTGCTCTCAATAGGGACGGGAGTCATTCCACTTTCAACAGCGCATGGATGGTCGGGACATAGCTGGAAGGAATTAAAAGTTTATTATCCTCTTGATCGCCAGATCCTCAGGTTGTTTCATCGAGTGATTGCAGTTTCCAAAGATATTAAAAAGATGCTGTCTGATGCAGGGGTGAGACCGGAGAAGATCCTGGTAATTCCCAACGGAATAGATCAAGACTTATACAGGAAAGATCCTGCGCTGACGCCTCGGATTCGCAGTGAATTGGGAATAGGTCCCGGGCAAATCGCAATCGGCGCCGTAGGACGACTGGAAGCTGAGAAGAACTACCCGCTTCTTCTCAAGGCTTTTTCGGATGTCCTGGAGCGCAGTATAGACGCGAAACTTATAATTGCCGGAGATGGAAGTTTAAAATGCGAGCTCCTAAACCTGGCAAATGAATTGAAATTAGGCGAGCGCTGCTGCTTCCTTGGGCAGGTGTCGGATGTCCGACGGCTCCATCATGCGATGAATATGCTTGTGATGTGTTCGGATAATGAAGGATCCCCGAATACTGTGCTGGAAGCGATGGCCCTTGGCACGCCAGTTATCGCCACCGATGTCGGCGGACTGTCGGATATGGTGCGGCCATCCATCGATGGTTTGCTTATTCCAAAACGGAATAAATCAGCGCTCGTTGAAGCTATCACCGGGATTGTTGAAAAACCTGCCGAAGCAGGGCGGCGTGCGCAAAGCGCTTGCCTTCGCGTGGAACAGGAGTTTACGTTCGACGCCAGAATGCGGCGCGTTGAAAGCGTTTACTGTGATCTCATGTCTAACTAGGGGCCTGCCCGAGTATTGGAAGGAACGCAACCCCTCCTAATCTATTGGGAGATCCACCGGCTCTGCCGGAGGATACTTACTGCTTGGACAGGCTCCCAGGTGCCGCAAAGAGCGACAACCTATGCGAGCAGATACCATAAGAGAATCGAGATAGCTGCCGCGCCGAGTATCCCGCACGCGAAAATTATCCGCTTGGCGTTTTTTATAGCACGAACCTTCTGCGGAATGAAGTTTTCCAGAGAACCAATTTCTTCTTCTGAAGCGGATGCCAATGGTGCAGAAACACTGTTATTCTTTCGGAACCAGGCATGTGCGAAACCCTGAGTGAGCAGTAGCACCATAGGTCTTGCCAAGGTTCGTGTTTCATGTTGCGACAGCATTTCCAGTGCCTGGCAGTAAAAATATTCGGCGCGTTCCTGAAAAAGCTTTTTTTCTTTAGGATCTGAATATTTGGCTGCGAAGTCAAACACCGAGGCTTTCCGAAGGTCCTGCGCCGGCCAGGTCTCAGTAGGATATTCCAGAATTTCTGGCCGTTCCAGGTACAGGTATTCGTTCTCAGCCATCCAGCGAGCAAAATGCAGCAGAGAAAGGCGCCCGTAGCCATAATGCTCGTCAAGTTCGCCGATTTCCATCTTCAGGTCTAGGTATCTGCCCAGAGACTGGAGAAACATCGTATAAAACCACTTGCGCTCGATGTCCTTCAGGTTCAATGAATCGATGTTCTGATGGGGATGGATCACGCGCCTTATCAGCTGTTCGGCTTTTTCGAGATAGCGCCGATCGCCGGTCAGAAGATATCCGTCGATAAGAGCGCTGGTCGCGTTTCCAGATCCGCGCCCCGGCCCGTGATACAGGGGGGACCCTGAATGGCTTGCCAGCCCTGTTTCGCCGCGGGCGAACCAGCGGAACACTGTTTTGGAACCGTCGTCAATATTGATGATGAATTGAGCCAGTCCAATCGCTGCCTCTCGAGACGCTGTATCTCCGGTAAGCAGATAATGCATTCTCAATCCGGAAGCGTAAACGTGCTCGTTGGATGGGCCTCCGCCTTGGGACTTCCCGATGCGAGGGTATGAGCGGTGATTGGCTTTTCCTGCTTCTATATAATGGAAGGTATGCCAGAAAAGACCATTGTTGTAGGCGGCTTTGTCTTCCTGCGTGTGATAAATATCAATGTCGACGACATGAGCCGCTAAGTCATGGAATTGAGACCACCACCGAGGATCGCCCGACCTCAGCCACTGATAACAGAAACCTGCGACCGGATCATACTGGTTATTGTAGTGAGATATGAGCGGCCCGGTACCGAGCAATTCCTTCGCGTAAACAGCTTCATGATCGCCGTAAATATCTCCGAAATGCCGCCACCCGTATTCATCAATTTTTTCCCTCTTCTGCTCGAAGGTGTCATTGCCCTCAATTATGTCATTGATCAATTCGAGATACTGCGGGTACAGGCTTTCGGGAGCGAAATAGGGGACGGCGCCGGTGTCTGCCACCCAGCCGGGATTGAGGGAAGGGACCAGAGGCTCTCGAAACCACTCAAGTGGGGTTTCCGTGATCTCATCATCGCCGAAGGACAAAGCGAATGTATGGGTCTTCTGTTCGCCTCCCTGCAATTCGTGAAGATCGTTCCATTGACTGGGGAACAATCCATAGTTGATTTCCGAATCGGAAGCCTCCAGAAATTTCGGGAAATTTTGCCAGAATCGCCTGGGCGCCAGCGTGAGCCTGCCGCCGGGATAATCCATCGCGACGATTGGAGCCGCCCGGAACCCGTTTGGCTGCCCGCCGTCGCTTAAAGTGTACCCACGAAATGCTGCAGGAATGTGTCCTTCACGATTGATGTGATTTTTGCTTTGCCAATTCTCGCCGCCGCTTGAGCCTTGATAAAGGGAAAAAGGCGATGATGTCAATTGGAAAGGCTTCCCGGTTTCCAGTGAAGCCCATAACGAACCTCCCGGCCGGCTGCCGATCGTTTTTAATTTGAAACTGGCTTCTTTCAGCAGCAGGGATCCGCTGTCGCCCAATTCCCAGAAGCCTTCGGGGTGAGCGGCTCTGTGAGGATTGCGAATAGTCAATTGAAGGATCACTGCCGACGAGCCTGCAAAAAACTCGATCCGCCAGTCGATCTCAATTCGTTTGCCGTTTCCCGGCAGTGCCGTTCCACGACAACGCAGTGCCACTCTCTCCTTGCCCTTGTATTCGATGTCGATTTCCCTGGTGACGCAGGGGGGACGGCTTCCGTCCGGCATTTGGATAAAAAGGCCGGACTCCGCGGCGTCGGCCGGCTGCAGCTTGCCTTTGCAGTCAATACCGCAGATAGGCCATTTCCCGCCTGCAGCAATTTTGAATGCGGCTTTGCCTGTGTCGACCACATATCCTTTGCCATCTGATATCACGGTCAATTCGGGGGCGTCGGGCGCATCGGAGCTTTCACCAATGCCGATTTTAAAAACCGTTTGGCGTTCTTTACAGTGGGCGCGAAAGGCTAAAAGGGCCCAGCGAGCGGATCCATCAGGCCAGCGGTCGAGCACCGTTGCATCGCAAGGCACGCGGCGTCCATTAAAATCCAAAAGGTGCAAAAGACGGGCATCTTGAACGCTGTTGCGCGCCAGAGGAACTCCAATCACTACGGGTTCTCCTCGCCTTTCCAGTTGTCCGGCATAAGAAGTTAGAGTTAAAACAGGCATGCTTTCCGACATAATCCGTTCCCTGAATAAGTGCTTTCGCAAAATGAACTGACTACAACAAGCTTTTGATCCTTCTTGTGAGCCTAGTCACAGCTCTCCGGCTCCATTTGTAATAGATTCTCAGCAATAGCGCAATAAAGGAGTTTGTTATCGCTGTTAATTTGTATCTGAATCAAACCGCAAACGCTTTGCCGAGCGTCAATGAAGGAGCGCAATTATGAACAAAGAAAAGAAACTCAGCCGAAGGCATTTCTTAACGGAGTTGGTCTGCACCGGTGGTGTCCTGGCATCCGCGGCCGTTGTAGGCGACTCTGGCCATGCGCAAACGGTGGTGGCACCCAGCCGGTTGAGGTTCGGGACAAACAATAAAACCGTCTTGACGCAAAATGATTTTAAGTATATCGGCTCCTTCCAGATGCCCCAAAGCTCCGGCGGCAAAGACACGGATTGGTCGCGCACCCTGACCCACCGATATGTCAATGGGCAGCTGCGCTTCCTTTCGACAACGCACCAGGGCCCATCGCAAGGCCACGGAGAAGTATACGAAGTTGCATACCCCGGCAGCTCCCTTTCCAGCTATCCCACCGCGGCAGTTGCTCGGCATTGGGGAGACGTTTGCGGCAGCAAACTGGTTGACGACAGCGACGGCGGGGGCAGTGTGATTGTTTACGGACTGTTCTGGGATTCCATTGGCCAGAGGCTTTATTGGAGTTATGGCAACGCCTATAACGCCTCGGCTGCAAACAACCCATGTTTTGGGGCGACCACCTTGAACGACAGTACCGGTTCTGCCTCGCCGGTTGCTGCATGGAGAATGGGCAACTGCAAGCCATATCAGTACGGCATTACCGCGATCCCCAGTTGGTTTGCAACCCAGTATACAAATGGACGCCGACTCGGAGTCGGATTCGGAGGGCGTACCTCTGCGGAAAGTGTCGGCCCATCGAGCGATGGACCGGCCCTGGCTGCCATCGATCCGCCGACGCAAGCGCATCTTAGCACCATTCCCAACACTCCTATGGTTGGATATCCATGCGATCCTTCCCATAGCGATCCTTACTACTGCAGGCGCCCCGCGGGATATTCGGATCAGATCGGGGCTGGCGGCCATCCGCGCGGGCCATTTAGCAGCTATGGTGGTTGGCAATGGATGGATTTCGTTTTTCAGACCGGAGTCTGGATCGATACCCCGACGAAACACGGGTTTATATTTCTTCCGTTTATGGGTTTTGGAAATATTACATATTCATCCTCGACAATTCACAGTTCGCAGGCAAAGCATATGTGGTTTGTCATGGATCCCATGGATTTTGCAGCTGTTGCTCAGGGGAAGAAAAATCAGTATGACGTAATACCTGCTTCGTATTGGGAGGTCCAATTTCCCTGTTATGACTACCCTCTTTCAAAACAGGATGACGAACCCTATATGACGCCACAGGGCGTTACCTTCGATTCGACCAATAACAGGCTTTATGTAATGCTGCCCTGGGCTTCCGGCAACTACCCAATTGTTGCCGTCTATCAGGTGAGCTGATGCTCCCATTTGGATCGGTTTCCAGCCTGAAGGATTTTTGGTGAAAATTCTATACCTGTGCCAAAGAGTCCCCTATCCGCCGGATAGGGGGGATCGCATACCTGTCTACCATCACATCAAGCATTTGTGTCGGAACCATGAGGTGGTCGTGGCTTCACTGGCAGGTCCTGGAATGCTGCAGAATGCCAGGGATTTGCAGAATGCGCTTGGAATCAGCCTGATCGTTCCCCGCCACTCGCGAATACACCAGGCGGCTGGAATGGTAGCCTGTTTGTTACAGAGAAAGCCTTTAACGATCGGATACTTTCAAAACCGGGATCTTTTTACTGAAATCGATTCTCTTCTGAGAAAAAGCCGGTTCGATGCAATCATCGTATTTTCCAGTTCCATGGCTCAATACGTGGAGTCTGTCGACGACACGCCCCGCATTATGAATTTCTGCGATGTGGATTCCCAAAAATGGCTGGATATGGCAAAAGACCGGAATCCTATGATGCGGTGGATCTACAAAAGAGAGGGAAAGCTGCTGAGGAGATACGAAAAAAGATTGGCAGGTGAATTCTCCATTTCTTGTGTGGTTACCCAGAACGAAGCAAAGCTGTTCCGGAAGTACATTCCCGACTGCGGCGTGACAGTCTTGGAGAATGGTGTGGATGTCGACTATTTCTCGCAGTTGCCCAGACGCCAGGCCGGATTAAAGTTTGTTTATGTGGGGGTCATGGATTATCCGCCGAACGAGGAAGCCGTTTCCTACTTCGCCGAAAAAATCTGGCCAAGAATTCTTGCGGTGCATCCCGGCGCCTGTTTCAGCATTGTGGGTTCCAGGCCTTCCCGAGCCGTGCAACGGCTGGGGGGGCAGCCGGGTATTGAGGTTACCGGATACGTCTCGGATATCCGGCCATATCTTTCATCCGCAACCCTTGTTCCCGCTCCACTGGGGATAGCCCGAGGCATCCAAAATAAGATTCTTGAGGCGATGGCTGCAGGAGCGCCTGTCCTCACGACTCCTGAGGTTGCAGGTGGACTGGCGCCGGAGGCAAGAAGCAAGGTATTCATAGCCGAAAGAGATCCCCAAATATTCGCTTCGACCTTGCTCGGCCTGATCGCCGATCGAAATACTCGGGAGGCCAGAGCCGCGGATGCACAGACCTATATTCGAAAGACCGGCTCCTGGGACAGCAAGCTTGAAATTCTCGATTCGCTGTTGGATCAGGTATCCGGGAACAACATCTTCTCGTATCAAGCCGCAGCCGGAGTTGTGTAAGGACTCGCTGATCCATTATTCCGGCAGGAAACAGCTGCTTCCGTTCAGGATTTCCATTCCCGGGTATGTTCGCAGCATTTAAAAAAACAACCAATTTTCAAAGGTGCTCCAATATGGAACATATATCGCCAGAACGTCTTGATTCGTTAATCACGGCTTTTTCGGGCAAGCGCATAGCCGTCATCGGAGATTTGATGCTCGACCGCTATTATTGGGGAAAAGTGGCGCGCATTTCTCCAGAGGCTCCTGTGCCGGTTGTGGAAATTGAGTCGGAAGCCACCCGCCTTGGCGGCGCTGCCAATGTTGCGCACAATATAGCGTCTCTGGGAGGAAGTCCGCTGATTTTCGGAATTGTCGGCGGCGACGACGCCGGTGGGTTGCTGCGCAGCATCGTGCGTGAATCGGGCTATTCTGAGGAAGGGATTCTCGAGGATTCGTCTCGCCCGACCACCTGCAAGACCCGCGTGATTGCCCACCATCAACACGTTGTGCGCATAGACCAGGAATCAAAGGCGGATGTCGGTGACAATATCGTTCAGAACATTATGGTAGCGCTTGAACGGCAGATCCGCTCTCTTGATGCAATTATTATCGAGGATTACAACAAGGGAGTCGTCGTCAGCTCCCTGATTCGCAAGGCGGTCGAACTCGCGCGGCAACATGACGTTATGGTTGCCGTTGATCCCAAGTTCAACAACTTCTTCGAATATGAAGGGGTCACCGTTTTTAAACCTAATAGGAAAGAGGCGGAGGAAGCGCTGGGGGTTCGGTTAAATTCGCCCAAAAGCATCGAAATGATCGGGCAGGAACTCCTGCAGCGTTTAAAGGCGGACAATGTGCTCCTGACTTTGGGGGAAGAAGGCATGTCTTTGTTCCGCCAATCAGGCGAATTGCTGAAAATTCCCACGAAAGCCCGGCGTGTAGCGGATGTCTCCGGCGCGGGAGATACGGTGATTTCAACCCTCACGGTCGCGCTGGCTGGAGGAGCCACGATGCGGGAAGCCGCAATTCTTGCCAATTATGCCGGTGGAATTGTCTGCGGCGAAATAGGCATCGTTCCGATCAATCTTTCTGCTTTGAGAGATACCATTGTCGAAGATTACTTCCGTTTCGTGGGGCATGAGGTCTCCCCGAAGGTCTTGATGCAGAGCAATGCATAATAAGGGGCTTGTTCTTTCTATCATCGATCTCGACCAGGCGTTGCATCGCCCAAATGGCGGATCAAGGAGATTCCAGCTCTTCCTGGACGCCGCTGCTGCGGCCTGTGAATCGGTGCGGCTGGTTGCGTTCACTCCGGTTGTGAACCAGGTCTGTGATGAACGGCAATTGACCGGGCAAATTGAGCGCTTATGGGGCATTAAAATTCATTTGCGGAATGTGATTGTCCCGCCAGTCCCAATTTCCAACAGCAAATTATATTTGAACCCAATCTTTCGAGCATCGGATCATCCGGAGTTTTCCAGGTTTTATTGCGAGGTGGTTCGAGAATCGGTGTTAAGCGAAATGGCGTTGGATCCTGATGTGGTCATTGTGCGCGGACAGGCGCTGGCGGATAGTTTTACCGAGATGACCGGCCGGCCCAGCCGTGCACACTACGATATGGACGATATCAGTCACAGGAAATACCGTCGCATGGTCAAGGCGGGAGAGATCTGGGGACCGCGCTGGTTGAACGCCCTCCAGTATCCCTGCAGGAAATATTATGATCGCTCGGTAGCGTCCGCCTTTTTGTCCTCCTATGTGTGTTCTGAGACCGACAAACACTATTGCATGGAGAAGATGGGATTGCAGAATGTTTCTGTTGTGCCCAATGCAATGCCGGTTCACCCTCCAATGCCCCAGGTAAAATCTCATTCCCTTTTGTTTGTTGGCAGCCTTGGCTATGCCCCAAACGCCAGAGCACTCCACCTATTGATCGACCGGATTTTGCCGCTGCTGGTTCGCCGGTTTGGAGATGTGGAAGTCCTTGTAGCGGGCGAGGCCCCGGAAGCAATAAGGAAGCGCTATGAGAAGGTGAAGAATGTCAAACTGCTGGGTTTCGTCGAAGACCTTGACTCGGTTTATGCCGCAAGCCGAGCAGTTGTCTGCCCGATAATAAGCGGAGGTGGGACGAGAGTGAAGCTGATAGAAGCTGCTATGCGAGGGAAGCCGATCATCA
>JAHFUH010000015.1:0-5591 GCA_023265215.1 Acidobacteriota bacterium | reverse complement strand
CACAACCCGAATTGGCGCGGAAGGGCTGGGATTTGTAGATCAGGAGCACATGCTGGAGGCGAACGACCCTCAATCTTTTGCCGAAGCCTGCGCCCGTATTTTGGTCGATGACGAAATCGGATTCAGGATTGGAAGCGCAGCCCGCGCTTTGGCGCAGAGCTGTTTGTCATTCACATCGGTCCGCGACCGGCTTGCCGCGCTGCTGCTGCGCGAAAATATCAATCGAGCGAGTCCTGCTTAGGATTTTTCTTCAAGATTCCGGCATTGACAGCCGAAAACGGTGTATGAAACGGAGGGGCCATTGCGGGTAGCACTCGATGCTCGAACCATATACTCTCCAAAAAGACGGGGGACAGGGAAAAATCTTATCGACCTATACCGTGCGTTGGCTTTCCGGAAACCGCAGTGGGAATTTTTGATGTTGTACCAGAATGAAATTTCTGAAGATCCGTTCGGTGGGATTGGAAATATTCGTCGCAAGCGAATTGATATTCAGGGTGACCGGATGAACCTGTGGCAGGACATTCGGCTTCCCATTGCGGCCTGCATGGCGGGTGCTTCGGTTTTGCACTGCCCCGCGAATAGCGCGCCCTTGCGTCCGCTTACACCCACCGTGCTGACCATTCATGATCTGATTCCTCTGGAAATTGCTCCCAATGGGTTGGAATCACAACGTTGGAAACGGCGCGTGCGGCGATCGGCTCGCCGGGCCTCTCGGATCCTGACTCCCAGCGAATATAGCCGCGATGCTATTGTGAAACGGCTTGGTGTCCCGGCGGGGAGAATCACGGTGAACTATTGGGCGCCGGACACCGGATGTCATGCCAGCAGGCCTGATGAAATTCTGAAAACGCGTGCCCTCTACGCCATTCCGGCCGATATGCCGTATATTTTCGCCTTGGGAGCTGTCGATACGCGAAAGAATACTGCGGGCATTATGAAAGCCTGGAGCCTGCTCGATGCAGAAACGAGGAAGAAGTCCAGGCTTGTAATTGTAGGGCTTCAGCGGGAGGCGATGGCTCTGTTCCAAAAGATTGCCGATGAAACAATTCCGGATGGAACCTGCTTGCTTTACGGATTTGCCGAGGAAAAGGACATGACCGCGCTCCTGAGCGGAGCGTCGGCCCTTTGCTATCCGTCACTGAGCGAGGGATTTGGGCTTCCAGTCCTTGATTCGTTTATCTGCGGCACGCCCGTGATAACCAGTCTGACCACTAGCCTTCCCGAGGTTGCCGGAGATGCCGCATTGCTTGTAAATCCGGCTGACCCGAAGGATATCGCCAATGGCTTGAATGAAATTCTGACATCAGCTGAAACCCGTGAGCGCTTGCGAATTGCAGGATTCAGGAGGGTCGTTTCATTTTCGTGGGAACGTTGCGCAGCAACAGTCGCCGCAGTACTGGAAAGCGCTGCTAACTAATATGAAAAGGAGAAACCATGGCTGATTTTAAGTCCCGGGAAATTGAATTCGATTGCAGGTTCTTCCTGGGCGATCGTCCTTGCGTTTGGCATAAACGCGAAGGAGTTCTCTGCAAATGCCGGTATTTTGATCGCATCGAACAAAGAATCCTGATTGTGAAGCTGGATGCCATGGGTGATGTGCTCCGAACAACGGCGTTGCTGCCGCCATTAGTTCAACAAAATCCTTCAGCCGCCATCACATGGATTACCCGACCGGAATCAACTTCATTGCTTCATAAAAATCCGTATGTTTCCGAGGTCATCCCTTACGGGCCTGATGCGCTGGTTCACCTTCAGTCGCGGGAATTCGATAGAGTTATCAATTTGGACGCCGGGAAAATTAGCGCTGCTCTGGCTTCGGCCGCGCGCTCAACACGCAAAGATGGATATATTCTAGACAGCCGGGGAGTTGTTGCTCCGACTAATGCGGCAGCAAGGCGCTGGCTTGAGATGGGCGTTTTCGATGATTTGAAGCGGGCGGGAACTCAAACCTACCAGGATATGATGGCGAGTATTCTGAATCTCACAGGGCTCAAGCACCATTATGTATTTGAGCTTGCACCAGAGGAGATTGCAGCGGGACGCGAACACCTGAAGAGCATTGGCGTTCGTTTGGACTCACCTGTTATCGGGCTGAACACTGGCGGAGGGGGGCGCTGGCCTCTCAAGCAATGGCGCAGTGAAGGCTACATTGAACTCGTCGAACGGCTGTCAAAAATATTGCCTGTCCAATTCGTCCTGCTTGCCGGCCCTGCAGAACGCGATCGCAACGAACGGCTTAAGCAGGCGACTTCTGTTCCTCTGCTCGATTCCGGCAATGACAATCCCGTGAGACATTTCGCGGCTCTGGTTGCGCATTGCGATCTCGTTATTACAGGCGACACGCTGGCCATGCATATTGCGTTGGCTCTCGGCAGGCGAATTGTGGTGCTGTTTGGGCCGACAAGCGCGCCGGAAATTGAGTTGTACGGCCTGGGCGAGAAGGTTGTGCCGGACATGCCTTGCCTGAGCTGTTATAAAACAATGTGTGACTTTGTTCCTAATTGCATGGATCTTATCTCAGTGGAATCCGTTCAGGCAGCCGCACTTCATCAGCTGCAATTGAAGCAAACTTAGTACTCGTATTCGTAATTACGGCAATGTCTGCTGCTGGGCTCCAGAGTTGATTCAATTCGTAGCATTTTCTGTTTTGATGTTCTTGCGCAACAGATCCCGAGGACCCACATTCCCCTTTCAGGCGCCAGCGGGGGGCAGTTCAACGATGGTCCCGTATCGCCTGCGGCCCGCCTGGCGCACACGTTACCTCAATTAGCCTTCATGGTTTTGCATTTTTAATCTCGCCAGGCTCATAACATTCTTTGAATTTGTATCCCTTCCTTCCATCATGGTTCTCATAGCAGCACAGATTTTTATAACAATATTTGGTTTGTTTTGTGCTGTCCGGGTGTGGCTCGTCCGGAGGTTTGGGCCCGCTTCCTGGCTGCTCAGCTTTTTTCTCGTCTTCTGCACCATTACTGCCGGAATAGGCTTCTTCACTGCGGATCCTGTCGCTCAGCCTTTGGAATGGATCTTTCGCGCTGACATTTCAGCGATGTTGATGGCTGCTCCATTGGGGCTGCTTTTTGCGTGGTCGGTTGACCGGTCGGATTATCGCCAGGTTTTGGCTGGGAAGCGTAAACTTGTTACTGCCGTAATTGCGCCTATACCATTATTGTTGGCATCCCTCTGGCTCTTTCATCCTTCGATGAATGGAATTTCCATTTCTGAGGACTACGTTGCCCTGGGACCCAGCGGATATCTTGCTTCGCTCTATTTGATCATCATTTCGGTTGTGGCGGTTTCCACACTGGAGCAGGCTGTCCGCAGCGTCGAAGAGCGTTATCGATGGGAAATCAAATTCCTGGTTTTGGGAATGGCGGGCAGCTATGCAGCGATTATCTATGTGGCATCCAAGGCACTCATATATTCCCATCGTTACGCCCTTGTGCCCAGGGATTCGTTTTACGTGTTTGCTTGTATCTTCCCGGTCTCCTGTGTGCTGATTCTTGTTTCCTGGCGGAGAAGCTCTGGGAATGCAAGAATCCCGGTATCGCAAACTCTTATTTACAGTTCCATCACACTCTTAAGCGTTGGCGCCTATTTGATTGTCTCGGCAATTCTCGCTCGCTGGGTTGGTTCCTGGAGCGAGTTTGGCTTGCAGACACAGGCGTTTGTATTTCTGCTGTCCATAATAGCGCTTGCCTCAATCCTGTTGTGGACCAGCTTCCGGCATCGTGTCCGTAATTGGATCCGCCGATATATTTTTGCAGGGAAATACGATTATCGTCAATTTTGGATGGAAGCTACTGAAAAGGTACGCTCGGTTGACGGCCCAGAGAGTTCAGCATTAGCCTTGGCAAACATAATCCAGAGTGCGCTTGGGGCCATCGATGTAAGTGTCTGGTTGCGCAGACCGGATCCGGATCGGCTCCTCATGGCGGGTGCACTAGGTTGCTACGCGGATTCTCAGGAGAAAGAAGTCAAAGGAGTTCTGGAGAGTTTTGTTCAAGTTGCCGATCCAGTAACCGTGGACGAAGTGGGCAAAGTGTCTGATAAACCCGAGGTGCAACAATTTATCAAGCAGGCTCGTGCTGTGCTCCTCGTTCCCCTTTGTTCCAGCGGCCGAATTGTCGGGCTTCTTACGATTGGCTCCGATCGGAGCGGGCGTGCATATAACTGGGAGGCACGAGAGTTCCTTCGTGTCCTGGCTAATCATGCTGCCAGCGAGTTTCATAAATACGAATTGCTTTCAAGTCTGGTGGCGGCCAAGGAAGCCGAAGCCTTTAAATCCTTTTCTATATTCCTGTTGCATGATCTGAAAAACTTTGCCTCGACACTTTCGTTGGTTGCCAAAAACGCAGGACGTCATCAGGCGAATCCGGATTTTCAGAGGGATGCTTTCCAGTCCGTTTTCGAAACGGCCGAAAAGATGAAGCGTCTCTGTAATAATCTGCGGCTTTTCTCTGCCAGCCTTGCATCGAACAGAAAACAGGATGACCTGAACAAGATTGTGAAATCAGCGGCCGGCGTTCTCAATACAGGCCTGTTAGACCGAATTCACTTTGAATTGAGCGATCTCCCGCCTGTCTATGTTGATTCGGAAGAAGTTGCAAGAGTTCTCCAGAATCTATTGATGAACGCACAGCAGGCCATCTCTCCGGCCGGGTCTATCACGATCAAAACAGCCCGCAATGATGGCATGGCTGAGCTGATTGTGACCGATGATGGTATAGGAATGACAAGGGAATTCTTGGAAAAGGAACTTTTCCTGCCATTTCATACAACAAAAAGCGATGGACTTGGAATCGGACTTTTCCAGTGTAAGAAAATAATCGAAGCTCACGGGGGAGAGATCTACATCCAAAGTGAAGAAGGCAAGGGGACTGCAGTCCGCGTCAGACTGCCTCTGAACGGAGAAAAATGAGCAATATGAATGCCTTTACAAATTCAGAAGAAGGCAAGGAATGCAAGAGCGATTCTCTTCCCAAAATTCTAGTAGTCGACGATGACGACCAGATCCTAAAGCAGATTCAGTGGGCGTTTTCTGGGGATTATCAAGTTTTTTTGGCCAATGATCGCCGCAATGCAGTCAGCATTTTCAAAGCTGAAAAAATTCCAGTAGTTCTGCTGGATCTGGGCCTTCCTCCTCATCCACGCGAAGCCGGTGAGGGATTGGCAGCACTTGAAGAAATATTGGCGGCAAATCTTCTGGCGAAAGTGATTATAGTATCCGGCAACTCTGAAAAGCAAAATGCGCTGCGAGCCGTGGAGTTGGGCGCTCACGACATCTTTCCGAAGCCTGTGGACTTGGATGAATTAAGCGTGGTTTTGAAAAGGGTCTATAAGCGTATTCGGCTTGAGAGAGAAAGCCTTGAGGAACGAAGCCTTGCGGCGCAGGTTCCCTTTGAAGCCATTATTGGTTCAAGCCCGGCTATGAAGAGCGTAATTTTCGCCATTCGAAAAGTGGCGAATACCGATGTCCCGGTCTTGGTCCTTGGCGAAAGTGGAACTGGAAAGGAATTGGTAGCTCTCGCCATACACAATCTCAGCAGCAGGAAAAACGGCCCATTCGCCGCAATCAACTGCGGCGC
>JAHFUH010000276.1 GCA_023265215.1 Acidobacteriota bacterium | reverse complement strand
TTCAGACCTTTGAACGGACTGGGTGCCGCCGGAGCGCCGCCGCCACCGCCTCGGCCGCCCATCATGCCTCCTCCTGCAGGAGCTGGGTTGTTCGCGGTCTCTATTGAGGCTTCAAGGATTCGCCGTTTCAGGATATTCGCGCACTCTTTTGTAACCCAGGCAGAAGCAGTCGTTCCATCGCTGCCTCCACCGACGGGAGCAAAGGGCTCCTTGTAATCGAAATCGATGCTGATATCTTCATATCGGAGGCCAAGTTCCTCAGCAACGACCATCGCGTTCCCTTCTACCGCGAAGATGCCGGTGCAGCACCCCTGGGTGCCCATATGCACTTTGCCGCCCTTAAGCTCCAGTTTGCTGTCATAACTCATGCCCGCGTGCCGTGGGCTCAGCTGATACCGGAAGCTTGCGCCGTGCAATCTCCCGTCGGAGAGTTTTTTGGCGCCCGTTGTATGCCACTTCCAGTTCATCAGCTTCTTGCCTTCCTCTACGCATGCTTGAAAGCTGGGGACGGGATTGGGATCAGTCTCGCTCGTTGGTCCATGCAGATTGATTGTGGCGATATCGATCGGGTCCTTATCCAATTTTTCAGCGACCAGGTGAATCGCCATGGTGAGCGAATCCCAATTGAAGGGGCAGTGTTGGCCACTCGTGTACATCTTGCCTCTGTTGCTGTTCACGACATCCATCGTCTGCTTGATATTCAGGCATCTTGTCGTGAAATAGGGGCCGTACCCCTGATCGCCGGAAGTGCCGAGGGTTGAAACGGGAGGAACTCCTGCATCGGCGATGGAAAAGTCCTCGATTGCAGTGATCAAGCCGCTCTTTTTAAACCCGACCTTCAGGTGCGAGAAACGCTGATTCAGATTGAAATCGTACATTTCTTTGCGGGTAAGCACCATTCGAACGGGCCTTCCAGTTCTTTTGGCGAGCATCGGCGTGATTTGTTGTGTTTTCCTCATGCCCCAATCGCAATATTTGCCGCCCTGGAACAAACCTTCCTGATTTACTCTTTCCGGGGGAAGCCCATACATGCTGCCCACGGCATCTTTCCCCTGCCTGGCGGTCCAGACGGCGCCTTCAATTCGCAAGCTCTGCTGGTCGGAACTCTGCATCTGCCTCGTGTCGTCAAACCAATAGGCAACCGATCCTGAAGGATTGGGAATATGGCCGGAAAATGCGGGCATGTTGAAGTCATATTCGATGATTTGATCGGCTTCCTTGAAGCCGGCTTCCACATCGCCTCGGTTATTCGTTGCGGCGGTGACGTTGCTTTTGCCTCGGATAACCGGCGCATCGGGCTTTCTTCCTTCGAGTATGTCGACGATGTGCGGACGCTCCTCCCACTGCGGGTTGAGGGCCCTCAAGCCTTCCTCACAGGCTTCTTCGGTTTCCGCAACGACGATTACCGCTACTTCCTCGTCCTCCATATTGGCCGTCTGACTGACGTAGGCGCCTTGGGATCCCCCTCCAAAACCGCCGCCGCCACCCTGCTGAGCTTTTGGGGCGGTTTTCGCGGCAGTTTCTCCAGGAGCCTGTTTCGGCGCAGCGCCGCCGCCTCCCATCCCCATTCCACCACGGCCGCCAAAATTCTTCAGATCATCGTCTTCCCAGGTAACAACGTCGACGACACCGCGGACTTTTTTTGCCGCGGCGACATCAACACTCTTCACCATCGCATTTGCATAAGGACTTCGGAGGAATTTGGCATGGAGCATGCCATCGAAGACATAGTCGATGCCGAATTTGGCCTTGCCTGTTGCGAGCGAATAGGAAAGCTTGCCGGGAATATTCGGCTTCCCTACGACCTCGAATTTTTCTCTAGTCCCGTTAACTCCTGCAAGATCAGCCATGTTATGCGCCTCCTTTGATCACCTGAGCTGCTTCCATGATGGCGGTGGGATGCCGTGGGTAAGTCCCGCAGCAGCAGATATTGCCGGCAAGCGCCTGCTTGCAGTCGTTTTCAGATGGATTGGGATTCTTATCCAGGAGAGCTTTGGCCGAAACTACGAAACCGGGCGTGCAGTAGCCGCACTGCATTGCATCCCACTTGCAGTAGGATTTGATCAGCGGATCCCATTTCTTGTTTGACGCAATCCCCTCGACGGTTTCTATTTCTTTGCCTTCGCATTCGACCGCAAGAGTGGTGCAGGAAAGAACCGCGCGGCCGTCCATTATCACTGTGCAGGAGCCGCAGACTCCTCGATCGCACATCTGTTTGGCGCCGGTCAGCCCAAGCTTGAATTGGAGCGTGCGCTGCAACGTCCAATGCGGCTCGATCTGGACTTTATAATCTTTGCCGTTGACCTTGAGCTTGGCAGTTACCAGACTGGCGCCGCCAGGACTCATGACAGCAGCACCTTTTGCCGCCGCAGCCGGTGCCTCCTTCTCGGCGGCCGTTCCGGTTGCCAGAGTCAGACCTGAGCCGAGAGTGCTTCCAGTTACGACCACGCCTGCGCTTTTGAGAAAGTTTCTGCGGTTTATCCCGCTTCCACCAATATTGGTTTCTTCATCAGCCATACTTGCCCCTCCTTAGAATTTCCCGCCGGTTGGCGATTGCTGGGCCCATGATACTTCAAAAGAGCCACGGATTTCACAGATTTCGCAGAATCGGCGACGTTTTTATGCGGGAACCAAAACGGCTGGTTTCTTGTATAATGGGCATCATCCTACTAAAACGCAAAATGAGGGGGAGACCGTGACAACAGAATCCTACAGCGAAACCACCGAGGAGAACGAAGCAGCAAAGCCGGCAAATTACTTCAATATTCTTGGCAACCTTTTTTTCTCGCCGGGCAAAGCATTCAAGGAAGTCAACCGCTCGCCGATGTTGCTGTGGCCCATCATCGGCTTGATCGTAGTCGGCTTACTTGGGGGTTATGTAACGAGCAGATTGATTGATATGTCGTCCATATTAAATGCGCAAGTTGAAACCGCAGTTGCTCAGGGGCAGATGTCGCAGCAGCAGGCTGATGAGGCAATCGAGAGAATGGCCGCGTCTCCTCTTGCCAAATGGGCGGGATATGCAACCATTGTCACTTCTCCTTTAGGAATGCTATTTGTGGCATTGGTTATCGCCGGGGTGTGTAAACTGATTACTATGCTAGTCAGCGCCGAGAATAGTTTCAGGGGCGTCTTCTCCGCTACGCTTTTCGCCATGACGCCCCGTTACATCGTTTACTATGCACTTTTCGCGATTGTCTCTTCGTTCAAAGATACCAGGGGACTCTCGGCTTCGGATTTGAGTTCCTTTGTCGGATCAAACCTGGGCGCGTTCCTGAATAAAGACGCGCTACCAAAATTTTTCATGCACTTTGCCGGCTTCATCGATATTTTCGTCATTTGGGAAATTGCTTTGCTGTCGATCGGATACGCGGCGGTTTCGCAAAAACTCAAGACCTCTACTGCCGCCGTGTGGTTCTCGACACTCTATGTGCTCATAGCCATCCTGGTTTCAGCGGTTCAATCGATGCTCGGTCGGTAAAAATGGGGACGCTACCCTATTTCCCTCTATCAAAAAAAACGTATATCGCTGCGCATCCTGAAAGAAATAGGGTAGCGTCCCCATTTTTCTGGCGGCTCCGGTCCGGATCTTGTATGTTTTCGCTTTGCAAATTGATTGGTTGGAGGGGATGAAATGGTGCGGAGCGCATTTGACGAACTCAAGTGGCGAGGGCTGATTTACGATGCAACGGACAGTGTGCCGCAGATGCTGGCCGAGGGTCCGGTTGCCGTCTATAACGGCTTCGATGCGACTGCCGACAGTTTGCACGTCGGGCACATGGTGCCGCTGATTGCGCTGGCGCGCCTCCAGCGCTTCGGTCACATCCCCATCCCGCTTGCGGGCGGGGGCACCAGCATGATCGGCGATCCGAGCGGCAGGGCGACCGAGCGAAAGCTTTTGTCCAGAGAAGAAATTGAATCCAATGTTGAATGCATCAAGAAGCAGCTGGCCCACTTTCTGGATTTCGAGAGCAAGACCAATCCCGCGCGCCTGCTGAACAACGCGGACTGGCTGCTGTCGTTGAACCTCGTCGATTTCCTGCGCGATGTGGGCAAGCATTTCACCGTGAATTACATGATCAGCAAGGACTCGGTCAAAATACGCCTCGACCGCGAGGATGGGATATCGTTTACCGAGTTCAGCTATATGCTGCTGCAGTCCTATGATTTTCTCCACCTGCACGATCATGAAGGCTGCACGATGCAAACCGGCGGGAGCGATCAGTGGGGAAACATAACGGCTGGAGTCGAACTGATCCGGCGCATGAGAGCGAAGCCGGCCGGTGCGTTGGTGTATCCATTGATCGTCAAAGCGGACGGGACTAAATTCGGAAAAACGGAATCGGGATCAATCTGGCTCTCCGGGCAAAGGACATCCCCGTATCGCTTCTATCAGTTCTGGCTCAACACGGATGACCGCGACGTGGTCAACTATCTCAAATACTTCACTTGGCTCAGCGAGGAAGAAATTCGAGAATTGGAAGCCGCCGTGGCGCAGCAGCCGGAGCAGCGCGAAGCCCAGAGGCGGCTCGCCCGCGAAATGACCCGGATCGTGCATGATGAGACCGCGCTCGGGAAAGCCGAGCAGGCTTCACGGGCGCTGTTTGGAGGCGAGGTGGCCGGCCTTTCCGCAGACGACATCGCGGATATTTTCGCCGATGTGCCTTCCGGCCGGATTTCCGGCGGGGAATTGCAGGGTGGAGGCAAGCCGCTGCAGGATTTGCTCGTCGAGTGCCGAGTTGTGCCTTCGAAAAGCGAGGCGCGCCGTTCGATTGAAGCCGGCGGCATTTACCTGAACAACCGCCGCGTTACAGATTCGGTTGCGATGGTTGCTTCCAAAGACGTAATTGACGACCGGTATTTGATTTTGCGCCGTGGGCGCAAGAATTACTGGCTTGTCCGGATCGAGGACTAAGGAAAACTTTTCATCCGGCGCTTCCAGGAACATAATCGTAACAGCCGGATTAATACATACATCATTGTATATATATTTTTCCCCTCGCATTCCCATTTGGTCCTATCATATTTACGAAAATGTAATATGATTTGTTCTTGCTATACAGATATGTCTTTTTTGCAGACGTGCGGAATCTGAACGCCTGCACCCGCAATCGCTCTAAATGATTCAATATCCTATTTTTATGAATTGGTCGGCACTCCCGCCGGATCCGGTCGTCTGTATTGGCACGCCGTTTGCAGTTACTTTGCAGGATATTGGTTTGACTGAAACCGCATCATGAAGGATGGATCCGATATGAAAATGATCAGTGCTGTGATTCGGCCTCATCGGTTGCAACATGTCAAGGAAGCGCTCGCCGACGCGGGCATCGTAGGGTTGACCGTTACCGATGTGAGGGGTGCGGGCCGGCAGAAAGGGCAGATCGAGCGCTATCGTGGCTCGGAGTACAGCATGGACCTGATCCCGAAGGTCAAGCTGGAAGTGGCGGTTGAAGACGACCAGTCGGAAGCCGTGCTGCGCGCCATCCGGGAGGCGGCCTACACGGGCGAGATTGGGGATGGAAAAATATTCATCCTCCCCCTGGACGACGCCCTGCGTATCAGAACTGGAGAGCGGGGAGAGGGCTCGCTATAATGAAACCTGCGCTTGAATTTCGTATTTCCTAACAACGGGGGTATTGGCATGCATCGATATCGCATTTTTTTTCTGGCCTTGCTTTTATGCGCCGGCGTCCGGCTGGCAGCCGCTCAATCGGAAGTACAGCCGAGCCCTGCCGAGCAAAAGATCGCGCGTCTGGAGGCGCAGATTGCCGACGCGAAAAGCGCGGGAGACAACAGCTGGATGCTCGTGAGTTCGGCGCTTGTGCTTATGATGACCGGACCGGGGCTCGCTCTCTTCTATGGCGGGCTGGTACGGAAGAAAAATGTGCTGTCCGTCATGATGCAAAGTTTTATGCTGATGGCCATCATCTCGGTTTTATGGGCTCTCGTCGGCTACAGCCTGGCGTTCGCCCCCGGCAATTCATTTCTTGGAGGATTGAGCCACGCATTTCTCAGGGGAGTGGGCGGAACGCCGGACGCGGACTATTCGAGCACGATTCCGCTGCAGACATTCATGGTTTACCAACTCATGTTTGCAATCATCACGCCTGCCCTCATCACGGGCGCTTTCGCGGAACGAATGAAATTCAGCGCCATGGTTGCGTTTATGATTTTGTGGTTCTTTATTGTGTACGCCCCGATGGCGCACATGGTCTGGGGCAAGGGAGGGTTCCTCAACGCTGCCCTGGGAGGCCGGGTCCCGACGCTTGATTTTGCGGGCGGGACAGTCGTGCATATCACGTCGGGAGTGTCTGCGCTCGTGTGCGCGCTGTTCCTGGGAAAACGGCTTGGATATCCAAGAGAACCGATGCCTCCACACAGCGTGGTTTTGAGCGTGATCGGCGCGTGCCTCCTTTGGGTTGGATGGTTTGGCTTTAATGCAGGAAGCGCTCTTTCAGCCGGAAGTTTGGCGTCCAGTGCTTTTGTAGCCACCCACCTGAGTGCGGCGATGGCCACGATTGCATGGGCGGTGATGGAGTGGATCCGCAACGGCAAACCGAGTGTTTTGGGTGCTATCTCGGGATCAGTTGCAGGCCTGGTGGCGATCACACCGGCGGCTGGTTTTGTGACGCCGATGTCCGCTTTGGTTATCGGGCTTATTGCCGGAAGCGTTTGCTATTTAATGGTTGCCAAAGTCAAAGGGATATTCGGCTATGACGATTCGCTGGACGCCTTCGGGGTTCATGGTGCGGGCGGCACTCTGGGAGCCCTGCTGACCGGGATTTTCGCAACGAGCGCCGTAAATTCGATATTCAAAGATTCGAAAGGCGCAGTGCTGCCTGTAGGATTGGTCGACGGGCACGGCGGCCAGCTCCTCAATCAGGCAATCGGAGTTTTGATTGCGTGGTGCATTGCGGCAGTCGGGACATACGTAATTTTAAGAATCGTCGACGCTGTAATCGGACTGCGCATCCCGCCCGATGACGAAATCATGGGACTCGATCTGAGCCAACACGGCGAAGAAGGTTACAACATCTAGTAATCGGCAGGCTGGGAAAGCTGGACGCGGAATACGCGGAGTACACGGAAAAACGCGGACATTGAAAGATATATTTTCCGCGTTCATCCGCGTAGTCCGTGTATTCCGCGTCCCTGCTTCAGAATAGTTGAATTCCTCAGGCGCGGGCTTTAACATGAACGCATGCCAGCTAAGATCAAGCCTACAACCGGCATACCGGAAGTGGATAAAGCCATCGGCGGGGTGATCGCAGGCGATAACCTCGTG
>JAHFUH010000275.1 GCA_023265215.1 Acidobacteriota bacterium | reverse complement strand
CTGCGGCTTGAGCAGTGACAAAAAACCAGGCATCCGGTAATTCCAGATGAAGGATCGAAAGCGAACGGACTGCTGCTTTCGGATCAAACATATCAATAATGACGATCTGGGGCTGCGCATCAATGATCTGGCGGGTTGACCGATCGCCGAAGGTGGCACAGTATTGGTCCACTTCCATTTCAACAGATGCCAGCTTTGTATCGTTTATCAGAGAGCGCAACATCCCTTGCGTATCGAACGAAGGGCTGATTATTGCGACATTGATTTGAGGCGCTGCCATATTTTATTTCCCTTAATTGTGCACCAGGCGCACTGGAATGCCATAGGGTCCTGTCGGATCACTTCCCGGAGTAGGTACATAATTGCTGCAACCGCTTACGCCATCCAAAACAAATTTTATGTTTCCACCACTGAGGGGGACAACAAATAAACGTGCGAATCCAACCACTTTTATTTTTTGAGTAGGACTTGAGAGCATGGCTTGAGGTTGGGGCGGAGATCCGGCGAGAGCGCAGAAACTAGGTATACTGCAGACATCGAATATCGGAACCGTAATCGATTGATGGCTGGTATTTGAAATGCTCCCACTGGCCCCCGTATATAATCCTGTACCGCTCCAGATGTCAGGAGTGCCATTACTATTGGCAAGAATGGTTAATTCTTGTTTGGCTGTTGTATTTAAATTTGTGCTGGTATCAGATTTCACTAAATAGGAATCATTGCAAACGATTTTCGCAGAATCCGTGCATGTGGATATATCTAGCCCATATTGTGGATTTGCCGACTGAGTGTCGTTATCAAACTTGATTCCGTACATGCTTTTTATGTTGTTAACCGGCTGCGTTAATGGATCTGTGGCGCTCTTCATATTGAAGCCGAATGAGGAAGGTATGGCATTTGTGCCAAATGATGTAACTTGGCCGGATCCATTAACCAGAATGCTCGGATTAGTCGTGCTTCCACAGGCAGCGCATGGATTGCCGACAATTTCCAAACTGTTGGGAATAAACAATGGTTTTACACAATTTGAAGCGGTTGCGTTCTTTCCTGCTTCAGCTGTTGCAGTTGCGCTGATCGTTACAGGTCCGAACCCGAGGACACCTGCAAAAAATGTTGGAGCGCTTTGTGTCACTTTCACCGTGACCTGCCTGGCAGCAACGTTGACTGTAGCAGTTGCCTTCTGTACCGCAACATTCATGATTTTATTTGCCAGTGCGACTCCTTCTGCATGAGCTTTTGCAATTTTCTCCCTATTGGGATCATTTGCAGCGCAATTCTGGCAGCTGGTTACAAACGTCAAAGCACCTGCCAAAGCGCCTGCATCCGCTGCACGCTGGGCGCTGGTTCGTACACTGTAAAAGCTTCCCACATCAGTCGCAAGAGCCACAAACCCGCACAGCACCACCAGGAACAGGGCGACAGCAACTAATATCCATCCGGAATCGTTCTTCGTGCTTCTCATGAGACCTTCCCAGTCAGGGCTGTTTTTTATCTTTCTGGGCTGGAAGCTCTCCCTTTTTACCGTCGAACTTTTGGTTGTCCAGAAAAGGGCGGGGGAAATTAGGAGTGGACGGCAATTGGTCTGGGTTCAGCGGCTTGACTATTTGTGGCGTCACAAGCACCAGCAGTTCAGTGTTATTCCGCTGGTATGCTTTGCTTCTGAACAGATTGCCGAGGATTGGAATGTCGCCTAACCCGGGTATCTTGGAGGCGCTTTCGATGAGCCGATTGTCAATGAGTCCCGCAATAGCAAAGCTCTGACCGTTCAACAGCTCGACCTCGGTTTCTGCTTTTCGAGTGGAAATAGCAGGAATCGGTTTTGAACTCCCGGGCAGGCTGACGCCATTAGCGAAGTCCAGGGAACTGACCTCCGGCGCAACTTTCATATGTATGAGTTGATTACTTAAAACATCGGCAACAAATTTAAGGCGCACACCGAACTCTTTCCACAAAATTGTGAATTGCAGGGAGCCGCCCGAACTTCCCTGGGCTATCGGGATAGGGAGTTCGCCGCCGGCCAGGAAACTGGCTTCTTTCCCGTTTGCAGCCAGCAGAGTCGGTTCCGCCAGTATTTGCGCGAGATTGCGCTCAACCAGAGCTTTGATGATCGCCGATATGTCTGTATCCGGTTGGAACAAAAACAGCTGGCCTATATCGGTCAGGCTGAAGGCACTGCCTAACAATTGTTTCCCATCGGTATCTCTGCCCTGCAATAAGCTTCCAGCCCCAGCATTTGAAGGCGAAGAAGCAGCGCTGTTTTTTTGCAGGAGCGACAAGTGAGCTCCAAATGTCTGCAAAGCCGAACGCTGGACTTCGGCAATCCGGACTTTTAACGAAACTACGTCACCGATGCGCGGAATATCCAGCATGCTTACCACATTTTTGGAAGAGGCCTTCAACAGGGATTCCGCGCGTGTGGCTATTTCAGGAGTGGAAGGCGATCCGTAAAGAACAAGCAAATCTCCGGAAAGACTCAAATTAAGTTTTTCTTTTGGGTAAATTTCCTGCAGGGTTTTCCGCAGAGTTTCCAAACTGGCATCGCTCACACTGGGCATTCCCAACATATTGATTACTGCGGCGGATTCAGTTTTAGCGATAGCTTCAGCCCGCGCCGATACTGCGGGGGAGGATACCGTGCCGGTAAGGATGAGCGATCCACCAGAAGGGCTGACATTGATATCTTCTTTGGGAAAGAGAAGCCTGATCTGATTGCGCAAAGGCGCCAAATCCATTTGCACCTGCAGATCATAAGAGGACACGATGAATTTGTCATTCCAGTACAACAGGGTTGTCCGGCCCGCTTTCAATCCGTTTATCAGGATTTTATTGGAAGAAATAACACTGGCATTTGCAATAGCAGGATCTGCAACCGAAATCCCCTTCAGTTCCTGGTTGGTGTATACGACCAGCGATTTCCCGGAATCTACCTGAAGGTTTCCTCCGGCAATAATCATTTCCGTCTTATTCTGTTCCGGTATTTTTGCAGATGCCTGGCCGGTTGATGATTGGGCAGGCGCCGCATGCCCAATTGCCGGCAAGAGTGTAAACATTAAACAGATAAATTCCACAATACAGAATTTGCCGATCGTTTTCGTTTGTGCCATCGCTCTTTCCACCAGCATGGGTAAATTATGGCTGCTCTAACGCTACCGCTGCTTCTACATCCACTTCGTGTAATTTTTGAGTAGCTCCCATCCTCTCCTCAACTTTTATAGGTTGTCGAGGATGCGGAGGCGTGGGCTTAGGCGTATGCTTCGCTGTAGGCTTATTGCCATCCGCCTTTATAATTTCTTTTATTCTTGGCGGCTGATCTTGGGTGTAAAGCTGTTTTTTGGTTATTGGTGGGGGAGCCTCTATCTTTGCATCCAGGGAATTGCGCAAAGCAAGCTGGATGTGTCCGTCGGTCGATGCAAGAGCAATATTTCTAGCTTGTTCCGGGTCTACAAGAAGCGTGACTACCTTTGAATCCTTGGCTTCACCCTTTGGATCTCTTTCGAGAATCTTGTCGGCGGTCAGGACCTTTACATTTTCTACAATTACCTTTGACACAAGATCGTCGCTGTTGGCAGGCTGTCCGGTGGCTATTACATCTACGTAGGTTCCGGGCAGCACAAAACCTGCCACTCCAATAACGGAGTCCACCTTGACTGATATTGCCCGCTTGTTCGTTTCAATTACAGCAGTCAGCCCACCTATTGCGCCTTCTTCGACAAGTTTTTCCTCGGTTATGATGTCATTCGCAAACATCTCCACCTTCGCAACTCTTTTTTCTACCTTTTTCGGGTCATCATAGCTTTTGGTGGCAGATTGGTATATCGGGAATTGCATGAGGGCTGTATTTTCGTCTGTAAACAACATGCCTGGAAGAATATGTGTTTTCGCAACTACTTTTGGCTTTGTCGGAATCTTGGGGGTTCTGCCTTGGGTATAAACCAAATAAGCCAAGGGCAAGCTTAAGATTAGAGCGATTACCCCTACCAATAACATGCGATTTCGGTTCATCGAAACGCTCCCGGGCGAACCCTAATACATGTTGCGAAAGACTACACCCGCATGAAGGGTTATTGAGCCGCTAATCGGCAACATAGCCCCGCCGAATAAAAGATTGTGCGGATAATCGACCGTTATTTGCGATCCTTGAACACCTGTTACCCCATCCACAGTAGCGCTCGAGTAATTGATCGGGAAGTGCTGATTAATTGTAATTTGCGCTTCTGTCACTACAGGATTGAGATGCGCACTTGTGCAATAGTCAATTACTTTCTTCTTTACGGCCGCCTCCGTGGCATTTGGATTAAGCGATGAAACTTCATTGCCGGGAAGAGCCGAAAAACGAGCACCTTCACGCACCGCATTTTGAAGAATCTGATGCGTTCGAAACGCATATCCAAATTCAACAGTTGCCAGCAGAAGCAACAGAAGCAATGGCAACACCAAGGCAAATTCAACCAGGGCCGCTCCCTGATCATCCTTCCGCCAATTCTTTCGCAAGATTCTATGGCGCTGTTTCATTTCTCATCGATGAGCTTCCGGCAAGATTAATTTTTAGAAAAGGGAATAATCCTGTCATCGGCTTGTATTGACACTTAACACTAACAATTGTATATCCGGGAGTCGTCGCTGTGTCTGTAATTATATTAGGCGATGAGGATACGATGCTGCTTCCGAGAAATCCGTTTATAAATGTTTGGATCTCGGCATCGCTGGGAAGCTGGCCAGGACTTGTGGCAATAGACGATCCTGGCGCTACTGCAAATCGGGCGCCTTCGCGAGCTGCATTCGTTAATGCGTGTTGAACCTGGATAAGCCGCCCGATTTCCGCAATCCCAAAGATCAGCATCAAGAAAATAAGCATCGTGAAGGTTGCTTCTACCAGAATCGCTCCCTTTTCCTGGCGAATAACGTTCACGTGCCGTGCCATAACCACCGCATGCACCGTCAACAAGTGCAAACAAAACTGAAGAAAATCAAGGGCTTCTAAATTTTGACCGCAGCGGAAATTTGGTTAATTAGTTTTATCAGTGCCTGAGCCACGGGTGGCAAGAATGCGATTACTGCCATGGCAATCAACATGATCACCAAGACATACTCCACCATTCCTTGCCCCGAATCATCCTGAAAACAACAGGCGAGGTTCTTGCTTTCTGAACGAAAACTAATTGCAAACACACTTACACCACAAAGGAAACCAGCAATCTCAAATGCCGCTTCAATATCAATATAAAAGCCGCTGTTCTAGGCTCCGTTTAGTTTGGTGGTTATGTCTGTCAGAACCTTATTGATAGCGGTTGCAACGCCGGGCAGGAAAGCAATGACTGCTACGGCGATAAGTGCAATGATCAGCACGTATTCCACCATTCCCTGGCCGGATTCATCTTCCAGTGGATGGATCAATCGAACCTTTATAGAAGAAGCACAATTTCTAATCAGCGATAACATTGTTTCTCTCCTTTCTGAAATCGCAAATCCCCACCCAACGATTCCAAAAGGTTGGTTGGAGATATTCCAATAATGGGAAACAATTATTCCAGATTCTATATCTTATTTCATAGCTATGTCTGTGAGTCAATCTATATTTTCCTTTGTTCTTCCAATGTCTTACGCAAAAAACTACCTCCACGATGACCCCAAAGCGACCTTTGCGCCGAAATTCTTACTCTGCAGGCATAATTATAATAATTTCAATTGTCAGTTGAAATGGAGGCAAGCCGACGGATCCGTCCTGGGAGCGCCGGCGGCTTGCCGGCCTATATTCACAATTGCAAAACTTGCTCGACAAAAACCACACAAGCCGCTGCAGCCCTTTGACTTATTTGGAAATTTTAGGTTTGGGTACCTGTGTGCCGGCGAGGACGCCGGCGCTCCCAGGACGTCAGGCAGTTGTTGATGATGACTTATCTTCTCGAAAAAATGCTACCCGCGCTCCATTCGCTGTTAAGTCGATATGTTCAGGTCTGCAAAATAGGCACCGGCGGCGAGGTCCATCAGCGCGGGGGTCATCGCCATTTCTGATCCCCGATATTTGGCAAGGTCAATCAATTGGTCAAGCAAGTCCCTGGGATGACTGTTTTTAAGTGCCCGGTTGGTTTTGGTGTAATGCTGTTCGATCAGATGGGAAAATCCTTCGTCACTCCACGCAACTCTACGAGCCTTGGCCACAATCTGAAATACCGTTTTGAACTCCTCCAACGTCGGATCGCCAACCAGGATCTTGTGGCGTATGCGTCGCAAAAAGGCGTCATCGCACAGGTCGGCAGGATTCAGATTGGTTGAAAATACAACCAGCTGCTCAAATGGAATTTCAATCTTCTTTCCGGTGTGCAAAGTCAGAAAGTCGATGCGTGTTTCCAGCGGAACGATCCAGCGGTTTAAAAGGTCTTTCGGATTCATTCGCTGCCGGCCGAAGTCGTCGATCAGGAACATGCCGCCATTTGCCTTCATTTGAAATGGCGCTTCATAATAATGCGCTACCGGATTGAAGATCAGGTCCAGGCTTTCCAGGTTAAGCTCTCCTCCGACCATCACGATAGGTCGCTCGATTTTCACCCAGCGCTCGTCCACTCCCTGGGATTCCGCAGTGTCGGTCGACTCCATCCAGTCCGGCACTTGAGCTTTTGTCGCCGCTTCCTCAATGCGCTTGTGGTTGAATTCATCAAAAACTTTGATGATCTGCCCATCCACCTCGACGGCATGGGGAATGTATATGGGATCGCGGCCAAGCAGCCGGGCCATGCCCTTTGCTATCGTGGTCTTGCCGTTGCCGGGAGGTCCGTACAGAAAAACCGAACGGCCTGAATTGAGCGCCGGACCGATTTTGTCGAACATGGCTGCATTGATGACCAGTCCGTCATATGCGGATTTTACGGTCTCTTCCTGGATGCTCTTTATTCCGCCCAAACCCTGTTGCCGGAGAGCCCTGTTGTAGCTATCAATCGGGACCGGTGCCGCCCCGGCATACCCATTCTGACTGAGAGCGTCCCGCACCCGATCGAGGCCTTTGCGCGAAAGCACATAACGGAAGTTGCGCTCGCTCGTTCCGGTTCCGCCGGATATCCCTACGAGTTCTTCTCTGTCCAGAAACTCCAGGATTGGCTGGACGATTCCTTGGTAAGGCAATTTAAGCGTTTGAGCCAGTTTCGCGCCGGTCATTTCACCGGAAAAGTAAATACTCTTGATCGCCAGATCGCTGATCATGCCTGTTCCAAGACCCGTTTCGGCAATATTCGCCGGACGTTTGAGTTCCGCATCGATGCTTTTGGTTGCAGCCATTCGAATCTCCTAACAGAATATTGATT
>JAHFUH010000274.1 GCA_023265215.1 Acidobacteriota bacterium | reverse complement strand
AAAAATTACACTCGCCATAACAGCCGCGATGAGTGGAAATGGAAAATCCGATTGTTTCGAGCGCCTTGACTTTGCCCTGCGCCTCGTAATATGGATGCTGGACGCGCTCAAAGCCAAGATCGTAAATGGAGTCTAGTTCCGCTTGGGTTTGGTATGGTTCCGGCGGATTCTGGATAAGGTAGCGATCGCCATGTTTCTGGCACAGCCCTTTGGCGCTGATAGGATCATTGTTTTTGTAAAAGGTGTGGAACATCTCGATGAAGGCATTTTTGTCCTGAACCACTGTTTCCAGTGCGGGCAGTTCAAGATAGCCATCCCGTTTTTCTTTGGCAATGTAGCACAAACTCCCCACCTTGTACGGTTCGTCGCCATTGCGCAGAGCCGAGGCGAATGCGAGCGTTGCTTTTTCAGCCATGCCGTAGAGGATATAATCGGCTTTGGCATCGAAAAGGACCGATCCGCGGATTTTGTCGCTCCAGAAGTCGTAGTGGGCTATACGGCGCAGGCTGGCTTCAATGCCGCCTAGGACGATAGGCACCCTCCTCCCTAGCTGATCTCCCTCATGGCGGTTGGAACTGCGTTTAGAAAATCGGCGGATCAAGTTGGTATAAACAATTGTTGCGCGATCGGGGCGTCGAGTATTTTCCCCACCAGGTGTGTAATCATCACTACGGCGGGGCTTTTTAAGGGCGGTGTAGTTGGCGACCATCGAGTCGATACACCCGGCGGTTACGCCCCAGAAAAGAGCCGGCTCACCAAGGCGCCCGACATCCGCGTCGCTGTTCACATCCGGTTGAGCAATGATGCCGACGCGATAGCCTGCTTTGAGCAGCAGCTTTCCAATCACAGCGGCCCCGATAAAAGGGCTGTCGATATAGCTATCGCCAGTAACCAAGATGACGTCAAGAGCCTCCCAGCCCATACGGTGTACTTCATCTATTGTGGTGGGGAGAAACATATGGGTAATTATAGCTCTTTCCGCTTCTGAGAAAAGCGGCTTGGTTCCACAGAATGTGCTCTCGACGAAGAAGACAATCGTCTTAATCGTAAATACATGGCTCCGACGGCCACAAAAATTGTCTCCGGGGCTCCAAATGCTGTCTGCGCCTTTAAGAAGATCGGCAACGCAACAAAGAAGATTGTTTTAATCGACCAATGAGTTGGTTTTCGGCTTTGACAATTGTCTCAGCCGCAGCTTGCTGCCTCCGATCGGCAGCAGCGCATACGAGCGGCCGTCCCGGCCTGAAAACTCCACTTCGAGTGTCCTGCCTTCATAGGTCATCACGATGGTTCCGATATGACCACGCCGCAGAAGCAGATGCCGGCCGGTCTCGAAGTGTTGCGCAGCCGTATCTTCGAGAAGAGCCACACGCAACACCTCAGCATTGGCCAACATGACTCCCAGGACAGACTCAAACAGTTGTGCCTTGTGCTTTCCCTGAGGAGGTTTCACCCGAATGTCCAAGGAGAGAATTTGCTTTTAACTTCCAAGCGGCCGGACGTATATTTTGTTTTCCTTCGGGCAGGGTTTCGCTTCTGACTTACGTTAACATCGGCATCCGGTGTTGAATCCGCAAGTTTGGAAAGGAAGATGGCCGGGAAATGATCGATGAGGACGAGGATGATCTCCTCGATGACAACGACGAGGAAGAGGAAGACGAGGATGACGGCTACGTAAGCCGCCGATACAGGAACAGCGCCCCGAACAGCGGAGCGCGCCGGCTGCAATCCAAATTGATGAAACAGTATTGGGAGAAGATACGCCGCCGGGCAGGCCGCCTTCCAGGATTGCAATTACCCGCCCGAAAGCCTAAACCGCCATCCTGGAAGTCTCATTTCGAGGATCTGCGGCGGCAATCACCTGAACCTCGATCTTCCAGCGCCTGGCCTCAGGGCAAAGAGATCATCTACTTCCTGCAACTCGCGGATGAGTATTCTACCGACCAGGCCGCTATCGAGATTCATGCGCGCGAGGCGAAAAAATCGGGCGGCTGGCGCAAATCTCGCTCCTGCCCCGTTGATTATGGAAAACTCCAGGAATTGCCCGACCCGCAGGACCGCCATATTCTGCAGGTACTGATCGGCACTCCGAAACATTCTTCGTATTCCGATCCGGCGAGCAGGTTTTATCCTTCAGGCAAAGCTTTGGCTGAGTTGCTTCCATTGATATGCGCTACGGGACGCTGCTTTGTCGCTGATGGCGACAACCGGGATGAGATGCATCCCTGCTCATGGGATGACGGGGAACCCTGGCATTTTCGCGTCAGCGTGATGCGAGAGTCATCCAAATACCGCCTGTCGGGAACTCTGTCTCGCGGAGCGGCGAGTATCGGCGTGAGTGAGCCTGAAGCCATGTCAAAGAGCGGGTTCTTGTACCTGGGCGGCTGCATCGCCCGGCTTGGTGATGTCGGATGCTTCGAATGGATGCGCCTTCTGCGCCGGAAAGAGCTCGAAGTGCCTGTGCGCGATCGTGATTCGCTGCTGTTCGAACTGCTTCAGATGCCATGTCTGCCGGGACTCGACCTTCCGGAGGAATTGCAGTTCGAGGAAGTCAGGCCACCGGTCCAGCCCGTGCTCAAGATCCGCCGATCGCCCAATTCCTGGGAACAGAGGACGCTTTATGCTGATTTCGGATTTGAATATGCCGGTTTTATCGTTTCCGCTGCGGATAATGCGGCCGCCTTCGCGGACAAGGCGAACCGGCGCAGGATAGTGCGCGACCGCCAGGCCGAAGAACCCGCGGTCAGGCTGCTCGAGCGCGCAGGCTTTCGACAAATCTACTCTTCAAAGGAATCCGGCTGGATTTTGAGCACAGCTTTGCTGCCGCACGCCGTGCGCCTGGTTACTGCTGCCGGATGGCGAGTGGAAGCCGAGGGAAAAATCTTCCGCACAGCAGGAGAATTCAAGATTGAAGTCAGCTCAGGCATCGACTGGTTTGAGCTGCGAGGCGCCATTCAGTTCGGGGATAGTTCCGCTCCGCTGCCGGCCCTCCTCGCCGCGCTCAAGCGCAAGGAGGACAGTGTCGTGCTCGATGACGGGAGCGTCGGGATTCTTCCCGAAGAGTGGCTTCGGAAGTATGGCGTTCTGGCGGGCTTGGGAACGGACCATGGCGACCACCTCCGCTTCGGCAGATGCCAGGCGGGGCTGCTTGACGCGCTGCTGGCGGCCGAACCCGCGGCCTCTTGCGACGAGGTTTTCGAGAGGGCTCGCGCCCGTCTCCGGCAATTCGACGGGATAGCTGCCCTGGATGCTCCGCCGGGATTTCAAGGACAACTGCGCGACTATCAGCGGGAGGGCCTGGGCTGGATGCAGTTCCTCCGCGAATTCGGCTTTGGCGGTTGCCTGGCCGACGACATGGGGCTGGGAAAAACCATCCAGGTACTGGCTTTGCTTGAATCAAGGCGTCAGCTGCGCGCACGATCGGATTGCGCGCATGAGCCTCGTCCATCGCTTGTGGTTGCGCCACGCTCGCTCATCTTCAACTGGAAACAGGAGGCGGAGCGTTTTACCCCGCAACTGCGCCTTCTCGATCATACCGGCATCCATCGCGAAAAGTCGGATGGATGTTTCGATAGCTGCGACCTTGTGCTCACGACCTACGGCACGCTGCGGCGCGATGCGGCCTTTTTCAAAGACCAGCGCTTTGATTACCTGGTGCTCGACGAGGCGCAGGCGATCAAAAATGCCGGTACGGCATCGGCAAAAGCGACGCGTCTTCTGAAAGGCGAACAGCGGCTGGCCCTCAGCGGCACGCCTGTCGAGAACCACCTGGGAGAGCTTTGGAGCCTGTTCGAATTCCTGAATCCCGGGATGCTGGGAGCGTCTTCAGTTCTCAAGTTGGGGCAGGGAGAGTTGCGCAAGCCCGATCCGGACGCGCGTGAACTGCTTTCCCACGCACTGAAGCCATTCATCCTGCGCCGCACCAAGGCGCAGGTGGCCAGGGACCTGCCAGATAAGATCGAGCAGACGATCTATTGCGAGCTGGATCAGGCGCAGCGCCGCAATTACGACCAGCTGCGCGACCACTACCGCCGGAAACTGCTGCAAAAGGTCGAACGTGAGGGAATCGGAAAGAACCAGATTCACATCCTCGAGGCGCTGCTCCGCCTCCGGCAGGCCGCCATCCACCCGGGGTTGATCGATTCCAGCCGGAGGGGCGAGTCGAGCGCCAAGCTCGAGGCGCTCCTGCCTCATCTTGAGGAGGTGATCGAAGAAGGGCACAAGGCCCTGGTCTTTTCGCAATTCACTTCGATGCTGGCCATCTTGAAACCCCGGCTTCAGGAAATGAAGGTCTCGTTTGCCTACCTGGATGGCGGCACGCGCGACCGGCAGGCCGAGGTCGAACGCTTTCAAAATGATCCGGATTGCAGGCTCTTTGTAATCAGCCTGAAGGCCGGCGGCCTGGGACTCAATCTCACGGCGGCGGAATATGTTTTCCTGCTCGATCCATGGTGGAATCCGGCGGTCGAGATGCAGGCCGTCGACCGCACTCACCGCATCGGCCAAACGCGAACGGTTTTCGCCTATCGGCTTATCGCAAAGGATACAGTCGAAGAAAAAGTGATCGAGCTTCAAAACACAAAACGCGACCTTGCCCAGGCCATCATTACCGCGGACAACAGCCTGATTCGCAATCTTCGCCCGGAAGACCTCGCGCTTCTCCTCAGCTGAGTCTCTAAATATCAGGAGGGTTTAGCAGCATGAGGGTATTTATCACAGGTATCAGTTGTGTTGGGAAGACGTGGCCGTGGCACGAGAGGCTTCTGTGATTTTGTTTGCAATCTTGGGCTGGAGATAGGCTGGTAGAAATTGCGCCGTTCAGAATGTTTTAGCCGCCGACGCACGCGAAATCTATTTCAGCGTGAGTCAGCGGCTAATAAAATCAGGCGCCGAGCTTCCCTTTGCTGCCAAGCGTATCGGCGATTCTCTTCAAGCCGAAATCTTCAAGCGTCTTTCGGGTAGGCCAGCCGTGTTCTTTGTCCCAGCCTTCCAGGGCATAGAAATGGCTCTTGAAGTCGTCCACGCCCTTCCGGTCCAGGTACATGTCCGGGGCTGTGTCGGAACGCCACTTGCCGTTTTCGTAAATGGGCACTCCGCCGTAGATGGCCATACCCGATGCACCCGGTTTGTACATGTACGGGAAGAAGTCTTCCGTCTGCCGGCTTCTTCCGTGCATTACGCGGATGGCGCGCTCCAGGGTCCAGATCTTTTGGCCGACTCGCATGGTGTCGGCAAACGAATCCTTCTTGCCCGTAACGGCTTTGTAGTAGGTCATTTCTATCTCGGGACTTTCGTCGGACAGTTCGGGGAGGAACATCTCGCAGAATCCCATGGACTCGTTCCAGAAGCCCGTGAAATGCCGGCTCCAGGCCACTTGTTTCGCTTTATTCGGAGAATAGACGCCGGTTTTCCAGGCCTCTTCACCTTTCCATGCATAGTTAAACATGAAGATGTCGTCGGTATACGGGATGGTCTTCTTGGATAGCTTCTCCAAAGACTGTTCCAAGGTCATGCCGGCGCGGGGAGTACCGACGGGCGACATCATGCCATGCCATGTCTGATCTCCTGCTCCGAGTATGTAGGCATATGCCCAATCCACCCAAGGCATTGTCCAGTGGCTCGTAGCTCCCCAGGAGGGAAGACGCAAGGTGCCGTTCTCCTTGTCCGTTTCCAACCGTCCCCATTTCTGAGCAGCCCGGCAGCAGCCTTCAGCCAGAGCATCACCAATCCCAACGCGCCGGGCAATGGCGTCCAGTAAAGCCAGTCGAAAACTCAGTTCGCCCCATTGATCCATGGGCAACGGCGCCGAGTCGATTTGTTTACCCGGACCCAGCAATCCCTGCTCATAGAGGGACCGGAGGTAATAGCCAAGGCCCGTATCTGTCAGCGGTTTCGAAAACCCCTCGAAATGAGCCGACCAACTGCTGAGGCCATATTTTATTAAGGCTTCGGCGCCCCGGTCCGAATCCTTCCCGTTGAGCCAGCCCTGACAGGCGCACATGGTTTCGCCGCCATAATAATTGCTTCGGCGCCGATCGCTGCGCAGGCAAGGCATGCAGGACGCCGCTCCGGCCCGGCCCGGGGAAAAGCTTCCTGATTGCATCTGGTGGAGTCTGGCTTCCAGGATGCCCTTGGGATCCGACATCTTCACTGCGCCGGTCCCGGTTACGCTGATCGCTTTCAGATTCTTGGATCCGAAAACCGCGGCGTGGCCGCCGATCCGCGCGCTGATCCCGCTGCCTGAGATCAGCGCGGCGAGTCTTGACTTGGCTTCGCCTACCGGACCGATGCAGACTACCTGCGGGCGGGCTGTGGTATAGGCGTTCCCAACCTCTTGCCATTCTTCGCCGAAGCGGGTTTTTCCGCCCACCATGGACGCAATTCGCGTCTGCGTCTCCCAGGTATCCAGGCCCCAAAGCTCTTTGGCGTCCTCGATTTTGACTTGATCGTTGATAATGTTAATCCAAACCGGCCGGTCAGCCTTGCCTTCCACTACGACTCCGTCCCAGCCGGCAAGCTTTAGCGTGGTGCCAAAACGGCCGCCGAAATTGCCCCGCCAGAATTCACAGGTGGGGAACGTCTCCGGAGATAGCCCGCAAACGCTGGTTCTTCCCGCGCCCGGAACGCCGGTTGCCGCCAAAGGACCAGTCATGAGGGGAATGACATTCCGGGGATCAAAAGCATCCTTCAGATCCCATTCGCCCGGCGCCACTGCAAGATCCCAGAAGATGGCCGTTCCCATTCCGTAGCCGCCGCCAAATTCTTCGTATTTGGCAGTATCGATGGTACTGATAGCCTTGGTCGTCAGGTTGATTCTCAATATTTTTCCTGTATATCCGCCTGTCATTTTCGCTCTCCTTCCCTAGTTCTGCTTTGCCGCTGGTTTCGATGGAGTGGCTTTCGGCATCGTGGGTGGCGCCAGGTTGACGTCATACCCCGCAACATCCATTTGTGGAGGCGGCTCTTTTACGAGTTTCAGCGCCTTGGCCGGGCAAATATCGACACAAGCCTGGTTTCCTCCGGGCCCGCCCTGCTTGCTCCAGAATGGTGCCTTGGTGCACAGGTCGCATTTGGTCGATTTGCTTTTCGCCGGATTCCAGATCGGCCTGTGAGGTCTTTGCGGGCATGAGTTGATGCATTGTTTGCAGCCGATGCATTTCTCTTCGCTGATCCTCCTTACATTTCCGTTGGCTTCATCCACGTGACAGGCGCCCGTGGGGCAATTCTGCACGCACAGCGGTGTGAGGCATTGCCTGCATACCGACATGACGATGTCATAAGGGTATTTGGTGAAAGAGGGGGCGTCGCGAATGATCTGGATTCGGGATGCTGAAG
>JAHFUH010000273.1 GCA_023265215.1 Acidobacteriota bacterium | reverse complement strand
ATCAACCGTACAGGAAATATTTGACTCCTATGCCCATGCGTCCCCAAACGAAACGCTTTACGCGGAGACCCTGAAGGCGGTTAAAAATCAGCTCGTCGGGAAGCGGGGATTCGTGCTCTCCAAGGATGATCTGGACGGGATTGAACATGTGTATCATGCATTTGCCACTTATGGGCCCGACATCCAATACGCATCGACAGGCCGTGGCGGCTTTGCGGGTGGTTCGATAGGCGGTCCCAGGGGCGGATTCGGCGGCCGTGGCCCCCAGGTTACTTATGCTGCTCTCATGAGCGCTAAGGATGCGGATGGCCGTGCGCGCTCGTACCTGGCGTCCGAAGAAAGCTTTGCGTTCCTGAAGAAACTCGAGGCCAACAACCTGCTCGTACCGGTTGTCGGCGATTTCGCCGGTCCGAAAGCGATTCGATCCGTGGGCCGGTACCTGAAAGAGAAAGGAACGACCGTTTCTGCTTTTTATCTGTCGAATGTGGAAATGTATCTGAGGAAAGACGGGAACTGGGAATCCTTCTGCGCCAACGCTGCGGCCCTGCCGCTGGACGAGGCGAGCACGTTTATCCGGTCACTGCGCAGCGGATCTTATGGGCCAGGCGGCGGGCTTGCCTCGGAATTAGGATCGATACAAACCGAAACGAGCAGCTGCAAATAGGGCCGATAACGTCCGCGTGCAAGGGACGTGGCTCTCTGCGATATCCGCGTCTATGAGGAACGAGCCTGTGGTCCCGATCATCAAAAGAGCGCGGGCTGCCTATGATGTCGTTCGCATCGCCGGCTATTCCGCCTACATCGTCGAGCTTAACAGGGATTGCCAGAACGACATCATCAGAAGAACCGAAAATATTATCTGAAATAGGGTAGCGTCCCCTATTTCGCCATTCTAGAGTTACTCTAAGATTTGAAGGAGATTCAATATGATATTCAGATCCCTGGTCCTGATGGTTCTATCTGTCTCTTTTGCGATCGCTCAACAAGAGCCGGGGAAGGATTATGTCTCGACGAAGCTCGGTCCCGGAACCTGGCACATCGAGGATACAGTCCAGCAGACAGCCAGGGATAGCATGTATCTTGTGGAAGGGAATGAGAAAGCTGCACTCATCGATACCGGCATGGGCTCCGGCGATCTTGCGGGCTAGGTCAGGTCGCTCACGAAACTGCCGGTTATTGTACTTATCACCCATGGCCACGTAGACCACGCATTCTCAGCAAACCAATTCAAGACGGTTTACATGAATCGCAAAGACGATGGGAACCTTCCTAAAAATGTGGATCCTTCTTCATTCAAGAACATCAAGGCGGGCGACTTATTTGACCTCGGAGGGGTCACCCTCAAAGCTTATGAACTGCCCGGTCATACGGCAGGAAGCATGGTTTTTATCAGCCCTGAAATGAGGCTGGTTTTCACCGGAGATGCCGTGGGCACGCAGTCAAGCAAAGGAGGGTTGTGGCTTCAGCTTCCGGGGTGCCTCTATGTTGATGAGTACCAGGCTGTTCTGAAAGATTTTATTGCAAAGACAAAAGGGCGGTACGATTCAATCTTCACGGGCCATAACGCCGGACCGGTAGACCCGAAATACCTGGACTCCATGGTCCTTGCCGCACAAAAGGTTATCGATCAGGGCAATGCGGCCCTCGTCCCTTCCGTCAGGCCGACCGGCATAAAGATGGTTGTTTACGGAGAGGACAACGATCCTTTCGCCGCATCCATCAACCTAAATCCCAACCACGTTCTTTCCGGCAACAAGAAGTAAATGATAGAGGGTGAACAGGCTTTGCTAATATGGCAATAGAAGTGCAGAACACAAAAGATAATATCCCTGCTGCGCTTGCAGGCTTGACAGTTGCCTGGGGCGGCACGGTGCTTTTGATTAGTCCGTTGATGCGAGCTTTTGCAGATCCGTTCCGCCCGTTGCTGCTGGCTGCCGGCGTGGTTTTGTACTGGATGTTTGCGGCTGCGGTGATTTCAATTGTCCTGTTATGGGAAAAGCAGCCGCTCAGGTCGCTTTGGCTGCAAAGAGTCCGCTGGCAATCTGCGGGTTGGGGATTCTTGCTCGCCCTGTGCCATTATACGATTTTATTGCCGGTGGGCGAGTGGGTGCGAAGGTCCTCCGGGCTGCCGGGGTTTTCAGCCGGCATGGAAGAAATTATCAAATATCCTTTCTGGTATCGCATGCTCGCCGTAGTGGGTGCAGGCCTCGTGGAAGAAATCCTCTTCCGCGGATATACCATCACGCGGTTAATAAAACTGACCGGGAGCATCTGGATTGCAGCCCTCCTGGCTTTGGTCGGATTCAGCGCTCTTCACGTACCAATGTGGGGATGGGGGTTCGTTGTCGGCGGCCTTTTCAGTGGCGCTGCTGGAATGGCGTTCTTCATCTGGCGCAGGGACTTGTTCGCCATGATGGTTTTCCACACCATCACAGACGCGGTTGGCCTTGTCATTGCACCGGAGTTCTCCCATTGGTGGGAAAATCCCTCTATGCACTGACGGCCTGTAATAGTTAAACTGATGGTGGCTCAATCACTTTCCTCTAAGCGCCGAAGGCGCGAAACAGCAAAGCCCAGGGTGAAGGAGCCCTGCAAGGGCGGTACAACCGGCTTGTGCCGCCCTTGCAGGGCTTTTTCTCCTTCGGGTCCTAACCCAGGGCTTCGGCCGCTTTGCGGCCTTCGCCCTGGGCTCTGCTGCAGTGCGCTTTCAGCGCTTGGGACAATTGCTTCCTGGTACTAGCGATTTGTCTGTTACAGGCCACTAGTGATCCGGCCTAAAAAGTTTTACCTATGCTGGCGGTTTCGCCGCTCGCGCTAATCGAGGAATAATCAACAGCTATCGTCAATCATCAATCCTTGCGATATAGTCATGCCTGAGACGTTTGAGGAGTGAGGATGCAGGCAGCGAAGCAAATTGAAGTGCCCAAGATGACAGACCGTTTGTTCACGACGGCATTCATCCTGGTGATTGGCGCAAATCTTGCCAATGCGCTTGGGGCACAGATGGCGGGCGCCATTCTCCCGGTGTATGTCGTTTCACGCGGGGGCGGCGAGTTCCGCGCCGGGTTGGTTACAGGAATGCTGGCGTTCACGGCGCTCCTGTTGCGGCCATTCGTCGGGTGGCTGGCCGATGCGTGGCGCCGCCGGCCGATGGTGTTGATCGGAACGGGATGCTATACGGTCGCGAATATCATGTACGCTTTGTTCGGATCCCTGCCGCTTCTGCTGATCAGCAGGGTCATCCACGGGTTCGGGCTTTCCAACTACTCCACCGCTTCCAGCGCCTTCCTGACCGATATCGCGCCGCCGAGCCGTCGGGCGGAAGCGATGGGATATTACTCCGTGGCATTTGATGTCGGGCTACTTGGAGGTCCAGCCATTGGATTTTTTCTGGCAAACTATATCGGATTGCAGAACATATTTTTCATCACGGCAGCTCTCGCCTGCGTTGCCTTCCTTTTGTCTGTTCCGGTGCGGGAGCGCCGTCCGCCGCGCATTGGCCCTCTGCCTCCCTGGCAGCTGAAGACAGGGATCGTTTCGAAGCCGGCGCTGCCGGCGGCATGGATGGCTTTCTGCATGGGGATGGGCGTCGGGCCGATCTCAGCTTTCATCGCAATTTTCGCCCGGCAGAGAGGCGTTGATAATCCGGGCCTATATTTCACTGTTCAGGCGATTGCACTGGCACTGTCGCGGACGTTTGCCGGCCGCCTTTCCGATCGCCGGGGCCGCGTATTCGTGATTGTTCCGGGACTGATTAGCATAGCAGCCGGATTGCTGCTCCTTCCGCTTTCCCATGATCTATTCCATCTCATGCTTTCGGCTGCATTGATAGGGATGGGATTCGGGACCAGCCAGCCGGCAACAATGGCTCTGGCAGTGGATTGCGTATCCCTTGATGAACGTGGAATGGCCTTGAGCACCTATTTCCTCGGATTCGATTCCGGAATTTCGTTGGGATCTTTTGCCCTGGGAGCCATTGCAACTGCGTTCGGCTTCAGTGTGGCATGGGTTGTAGCCGCCGTGAGCGTCTTACTGGGGATGCTCGGCATCCTTAGAAGACCGCAGGTTTGACGCAAGATCCGCGTCCCTCCGCGTGTTCCCGCCTCCCCCCCCCTCAATTGCAAAACTTGCAGTGGATTGGATCAATGGACTTGGCTTTCACGTCATAGCCAGCCACATGAGCAGAAGCAGCCAACGCCGGGTCGAAGAACTCCCTGAAGCTCGCAACCTTCCCATTTCTTAACTGAAAGAAGTGAACTCCTTCGCCTTCGTAAGTTTTTCCGGTCGCCTTAGCGTGCGCCCAGTAATGAACAAAAGCTACAACCGAATCTCCTTCCGCCACGAATTCATGCGGCTCAAAAGTCAGAACAACCTCACTCGCTTCCAGCGATTCGAAGCACTTCGCCACTGCGGCGCGGCCTTTGAATTGACCGGCGAATGGAATCAATTCCCGCTGTCCTGGAGTGATCCAGCTGACATCTTCGTTCATGATCGCAAGCATCGCCGTGATATCGCCACGTTTGAAGGCCTCATAGGTTGATTTGACAGTCGCAATATTTTGTTCAGTAGTCATTGGAAGGCCCCTTTGGAAAGCCCGCACAAAACGGGTCGATATACAACTTGATTGCAGGGGGAGATATCTCAACAATAGCATGTAGGAATTGGGAGATGAAGGCCTTCCATCGAAAACCGTGATATAGTTTATTAACTCCCCTAAGTCCTTGGATAAACATGTCGGTACTGGCTGTTATCACGGGTTTTGTTCTGATCATTACAATTCTCTGGGACAGTTTTGAAACAATAGTCCTGCCGCGGCGCGTGACCCGCAGGTTTCGCCTGGTTCGAGCCTTTTACCGGGCCACCTGGATTCCCTGGTCTGCGCTGGCGAGACATATTCGCTCGGGCAATAGGCGGGAATCGTTTCTGAGCGTCTACGGTCCGCTCTCCATGCTCATGCTCTTTTCATTTTGGGCAGTCGGTATGATTTTCGGATTCGCTCTTCTTCAATGGGGAATGGGGTCATCTCTGACTCTAAAATCCGGGGGCGAGTCTTTTTGCGTTGATCTGTATATGAGCGGAACGACTTTCTTTACCCTCGGGCTAGGCGATGTCTTGCCCATAACGTGGGAAGCCAGGTTTCTGGCGGTAGTCGAGGCCGGTATTGGACTCGGGTTTCTGGCGATGGCAATAACGTATCTACCCGTTTTATACGAGGCTTTTTCGCGGCGGGAGCAGAACATTTCGATTCTGGATGCCCGGGCAGGTTCTCCGCCCTCGGCCGGAGAACTGATAAAACGTCATCTTGATTCCAATAACCTGACAGGACTTGTCGAGTATCTTCGCAGCTGGGAGATTTCGACGGCGGAATTGATGGAAAGTCATCTTTCCTATCCGGTGCTCTGCTATTATCGCTCGCAACATAGCAACGAATCATGGCTGGCTGCTCTTGCGACAATACTTGACGCCAGCGCCTTGTTGGCCTCCTATGCACAACCGCCGATAAAGTGGCAGGCATGCATGACATTTGCCATTGCTAGGCACGCCGTTGTCGATCTGACGCAGGTATTACACATCCCACCGGACGTGAAAAAGCCGGATCGCCTTGGCAAAAAGCCGTTGGGTAAATTGCACGCGATGCTGTCCGCCGCAGATATCAAATCGGGAGATGATGCATCCTGCGATCAGGAATTCCTGCATATGCGATCCATGTATGATCCTTATTTGAACGCCCTTTCGGCACGGCTTCTAATGCCGCTTCCCGATTGGGTCATGTCCTCGGAACAACCGGATAATTGGCGGACCAGCTCATGGAAGCCGGGCGGGGAAAAAGCATCACCGACGGGAAGGGTTGAAGATCACTGACAAGCGGACACAAAATGCGTAGAACACGCAGATTTGCGCGGAAAATATCAATGGCCATCCGCGTTCTTCCGCCTATTCCGCGTCGATCGGCAGCCGGCCGATCGACACCCCCAAATAGTCCAATAGGACACAAGTTGCCAAGGACTTTATTTGGGGAATACGATGCGGATGAAGAGTCGAGTTTTGGTCGCTGACAAACGCCGATAATGTCAGCGTTCGTCAGCGGCTCCAGAAATCCGCAATTATTTTATGTTTTGTATCTCTTCCGAAATGCTCTTTTCGTATGTGCTCCACCCGGTGTTGATCCCGTAGGGGGCTCGGGCGAAAACAGCTTCGATGGCGCGGAATTTGCCCTTTTCAATTTTGAACAGTTCGGCGATCTGCCAGGTCCAATTGATCTGTTCGTGATCGAAAAAGCCGAAAGCAAAAACAATGCCGCGCTCACGATCCACAGCCACGAATCGGCGATCGCGGATGCGCGACACGACACTAAAAAGCGATCCGTTCTCAAACTGCGCTTTGCATCCTCCTCTTGCCGGTGAACAAGCCACCATACCGTTTTCAATGCGTTCGCAGTCATCCGTAAACGGGTAGGTTCCTGTGCCGCCAACTCCTTTGCCGTCATTTCTCGCCAATCCCGTGAAGTAGTAGTTCGCAATCTTGATCAGCTCATCGCGGGAAGGACGTTCAGCTTCAGGAATAACTTCGCTGAATATCTTTCGTGGTGCGCCCATCTTTTCAACGCTCACGCCGGTTCCGGAAGGCGCTGCTGTGGTTCCTCCACCTCCTCTTGCTCCGCCTCCCAAGCTGGTCTCGGGACGTATAGCAAGTTGCTCTACCTCAGTAATCAGGTTGTTTACAATCTTGAGGCGAAGCGCAAAAGCTACCAATGTGGGTTCTGCCGCTTTCGCAGCAGGTTTCGGGTTGGGTTTGGCGGCTGCAAGCTTCGCACTGATTTCACCGGCTAAGGTCTTTGCTTTGGGGGCAGAACCGCCTTCCAATACCGTTCCGATAAAAGCAACTTGTTGAGTCTCGACGTCGGGAACGTAGAATTTATAGTTTCCCTTCCCGGCCATGTCGTACCAAAGCCCTTCATTGCCGAACGGCAGCCGAACGCCGTTTTCCGTAAACTTGAGATTTTTGGCAAAGAGCGTGGGGCTCGGATCATGGGATTGCATCGCGTCCAAGTATTTATCAACATAACCTTCCAGACAGGCGCGGTCACAGGCTGGTTGGGCGGCAGGCTTGGCAGCAGGTTTGGCGGCGGTTTTAGCGGCTTGCTGAGCAAAAGCTGCAGGCAACAGAGCCAAACAAATTGCAACGATGATAAGTCGCATCCTCATTGTGCTCCTCCTTCTTGATTGAAAATGGGGTTTATTGCGGGACCATCATACTCAGGGTGTGCGGCTTGATCAACCTTTTCAGTAAAAGCTTTGATTTTTGGAGGCTACTCCAGAGTATCCCCAAGTGACCAAACTATTGAAAGCGGA
>JAHFUH010000272.1 GCA_023265215.1 Acidobacteriota bacterium | reverse complement strand
TTCCCGACTTGTGATGCATTTTGCCGGCGATTTTCTCGGCACTCACGCCCGCCGCAATGGAGATGAACAGGTGACCCTCGTGGCTCGATGCGGCAAGTTCATCCAGCAGGTCGTCGATATTTTGAGGCTTAACGCCGATGATTACGATCGACGCTTCCCGGACCAATTCCGTGTTCGAAGCCGTTGTTTTGACCCCGTAAGTCCGGGCGATAAAATCCAGCCGATCCAGGTTGACATCGGAAGCGATGATATTGTTTTCTTTCACCTTCCCGGATTGAATCAATCCACGAATCAGGATTTCCCCCATATTCCCTGCGCCGATTACTCCGATGATTTTTCCGCTTAGCATGTAATCTCCTCCGCATATTTACGATTTACGATTGAAGATTGACGATTGAAAGACAAATCGCGAATCGTCAATCTTCAATCGTAAATCGTAAATTTATTTCAGGGCTTTACAAATGACCGCCGTGATGTCGTCGCTCTGGGGGAGCCCGTCCGAAAATTTCCGCACTGCCTGGTAGAGCCCGTTTACGATATCCAGTGCGCTTTCATTGCGGTGATCGCGGATGTATTCGAGAGCGCTTTCGGTGCCGAAAGATTTTTGATCCGGTCTTTCCGCCTCGGTGATTCCATCCGTGAGCAGTGCCAGGATTTCGCCCGGCTCCAGGATGCCCGGCTCGCCGCAGACAAATGCATGTTTCGCCAGGAAACCCAAGGGGATATCGGTGCTGTCGAGAACTCGCTTGACTTCGCCGCCGGCATTGAGAATGAAACCGGGAGTGTGGCCGGCGCTTGCATAAGCCAGAGTCCTGGAGCCCGGATTTAAATGGCAGAAGATCAGGGTGGCGTAACGGTCCTGTTCCAGGTCGGAAACGAGAGCTTCGTTCGTCAGCGTCAAAATCTTGTCGGCATCCGAACTCTGTTGTGCGAAGGCGCGCAGATACGCGCGTAATTCTACCATCAGCAAAGCGGAACCAATGCCATGACCGGACACATCGCCGATGGCAATCCCGATGCAGTTGCCGGGCAGGGCAATAAAATCAAAATAGTCTCCGCCGGTTGCGTCTGCAGGGTAAGCGGCGCCGGCCATTTCAAAGCCCTCAATCTGCGGAGTAGGCACGGTGTAAAACTGCTGCTGCACGGCGCGCGCAAGGCCCATCTGGAACTGCTGTTCCTGCAATTTTCTGAGTTCCGTTACGTCCTTGATCACGGTGACGAAATGATCGATGGTTCCGGCAGGGCTCCACATCGGGGTGATGGTTTGTTCAGCGAAAAAAATCTCACCGTTCTTTTTGCGGTTGGCAATGGTGTCTCTGAAAACCTCACCGGACAGGATGGTCGCCCACAATTTTTCATAGAAGCCGTCGTCGTGCACGCCTGATTTTAGGATCCGGGGCGTCGTGCCCTCGAGTTCTTGCCGCGTGTAGCCGGTAGTTTTTTCGAAAGCAGGGTTTACATATTCGATGATGCCGCTTCTGTCGGTGATGATGATGCCGTCGGCGGTCTGCTCAACGGCGTTTGTAAGGGTGCGGATCTGCGTGTCGGCATCCTTCTTGCTCGTGACATCGTGAAAAATTACGATGCTGCCGCGAATCTCTCCGGCTTCGTTGCGCAGCGGGCTCGCCTGGGCGGCAACCCACAATCCTGCCGGGCACTGCGTGTTGCTGACGAAGATCTCGGTTTCACCGACAGTTTCGCCTGCCAGCGCCCGGGTGGAGGGGAGCTCTTCCGGGGGGAATGGCGTTATGCCGTCAGGCAGGCGGCAGCTGTTGTGAAAAAGAGACCAGGCTTGAGGATTTTCTTCTGCCGAGGCGGCGGCCAGAATTTTTCTGGCAGCCTGGTTGCAGATCAAAAATTTTCCTTCCCTGTCGGCTACTACCACGCCTTCGGAAAGCTGATAAATCGTCGATCGCAGGGTTTCTATTTCTTCCATTGGAGCGAGTGGTATGCGATCACTAAAAGCATGAGCCATTGCACGGAATCCTTATAAAATGCCCCCTCACTCTATCATCGATCAGGGTATTGTCGCCACGCAGTTTTTTGATGGACGCGGAATTCGCGGAAAAGACAGAGATAATTATCCGCGTCCTAAATCATGTTTGCGAAACCGCGTTCGAGGTCGGTGATGATGTCCCGCGGATCCTCGAGCCCGACAGAGAGGCGGACGAGTTCATCAATAATGCCGAGCTCATACCGTTCTTCTCGGGTGATGTTGTAATAGCTGTTAAGTGCGGGGTGGGTGACGAGCGTTTCAGGGCCTCCCAGGCTGGGGCCGAGCATGCACATCTGGAGTCCCTCGAGAAATTTCAGTGTTTGTTCGAGGTTGCCATTGATTTCGAAAGTCACGACGGCGCCGAATCCCTTCATCTGTTGTACGGCAATCCTGTAATGCCGGTGGCTGGGCAGGCCGGGATAGTAAACGCGGCGGACGCCAGGCTGTTTCTCCAGGAATTGAGCAACCAGCATGGCCGTGCTGTTCAGCCGTTCCATTCGCATGCCGAAAGTCTTGAGCCCTCGAATCAGAAGATAGCAGCTCATCGGATCCGCGACGCCCCCGGTCATGCGGCGCCACTGGTAAATCGGCTCGGTAGCTTTCTCCGAACCGAAGGCGGCTCCCGCCAGAACGTCGTTATGGCCGGCCAGGTATTTGGTGGCGCTTTGGATGACGATGTCGACCCCCTGCTCGAGCGGACGGGCATTGTAGGGCGTGGCAAAAGTGCTGTCGATAACGCTGATCACATTGTGCGAGCGCGCGATCCGCACAATTTCACCGATATCCGCAATGTTGAGATAAGGATTGGTTGGTGATTCAGAGATGATCATTACCGTGGAAGGTGTGACCGCTTTCTCCATGGCTTCGTAATCGCCCATCGGGACAACGGTGCAGCTGATTCCAAACCGGGGCATCACACGCTTGACCATCGCAAGAGTCTGTTTGTAGGCATCATCAGTGATGATGATGTGTTGCCCCTGATTGCAGATTGACAGAATGGTGGCGGACACTGCGCTCATGCCGCAATCAAAGAGGACGCAGCGCTCGGCGCTTTCGAGGGCAGCCAGTTTAAGCTCGGCAGCCTGGCGTGTCGGATTGCCGTACCGGCCGTATTCGTAGTGATCGATCTGCCCGCTTGCGAAAGCGACCATTTCCGCCACATCTTTGAAGACGAAGGTGCTGGTGTAGTCAATGGGGGTTGTGATGCTGCCCATCCACCGTTTCTCGCCGCAGTGGACCGCGATGGTATCCCGGTGTCCAGCTAAACCTTTGGTGAACTCGTTCATGATTATCTCCAGAGATCAATTGCCGATTGTCCGATCGCAGTCCGGTCGGAGGCCCCTATTATGAGATATGGAGGCCGCCGAGTTAAATCTTATTTAGACACTTACTTTTAAATTTTATATCTAAAGAGTTTAGCACAAGCGAGTATAGTCGGGCGGCATTCAGAAGCTCAACAATTTGATCGATCGTGTTTTTTGAACCGCAGAATATCGAACAAGAAATGCTGAATTTCGAAGTGCGGTTCGAAATTCCTTGTTCGAGATTCTAAATTTAAAAATTTTATATGGTTTTAAGTTGGAGGTTTGAGAGTTTCTGTTAGAATCACGCAAACGCGGAGGTGAATCTGGCCTGGTGGCCGGCCTGGACTTCAAATCCAGTTGTGGTTCACCGGAAGGTGGGCTAGGTGGGTTCGATTCCCATGCACCTCCGCCACTTTTGTTTTCAATGAGTTGCAGGTTTGCTGTTGGAATTTTGGGCAGGCACAGACTTCCAATTTACCGCACGGACCGATCTTCTCTGATTTTAATCCCTCTGATTACCGGCAGTTTTTCGATTTTATGCGGGCGATTCATGGCGATTGCATTTTGGGCGATGGAAAACGGCTTTGACGCCTTCCAAAAAATTCCCCATAAATAGTATTAAATATTGGTGTTAAGAGTTTTGGTCAGGATTGCTTGCCGTAGGTCTCGGTATTTTCTACGTACATTGTTTTTTCAAATTCCCCAGTTTCCACGGATGTTTTGTTCCTCAATGTCGAGCGAGAATATAAATCGAAAGGATGCATAAATCTAGATATGTGCCCTGAATTAAGAGTTGGCGGCCTTGTTAAGATAGTTAGAAAGTTCTTGCGGATCAAGTTAATCCGAAATAACTCGATTGCCGTTTTGCTCCCCGCTTGGGCTTCTGCCAAGCATCCCACCCCCCTCGATAAAAATATTAGCGCGGCAAAGCACCTCGAATGCCACAAGAACAGGATCAAGGGCAGGGCCAATTGCCTGGAGCGTGTTTGGTGTTGAAGAGATTCGTTTTATTACTTCTTGTGCTTCCTGCCATTTTGCATTTCGCGATGGCACAGAAACATCCTGTTGATCTTGAGAAAAACGACGATGGGAGCAAGTGCCTGGGATGTCATGCAGATAAATCGGAGGGGAAGGCCGTCCATTCGGCGATCGCAATGGGCTGCTTGAGTTGCCACGAAATCCGTGAATCCAATAATGTTACGCGCGTCAAGCTCAAAACCGCCACACCCGTCAAGCTTTGCATCCAGTGCCACAGTGACAAGGATGCTGATAAAATTAAGGGCCGCGTCCATAATCCCGCTGTCCGCGATTGCCTGAAGTGCCACAATCCACATGCTTCGGCAAACCAGGACCATTTGCTGATGCCTGTTTCAGGCGTCAAGAGTGGCGAGAGTATCTGCCTGACGTGCCACAAAATAAGCGCCGGCATCGAAAACGGAGGCAGCCGTCACGCCGCTTTAGATTTGGATATGGGTTGCGATACCTGCCATACCACGCATAAGACGGGCGAAAAAGGTAAGCGGGAATTCGATTTCCAACTGAAAAAGGACAGCCCGGCCCTGTGCGTGGATTGTCATGATACGAAGGGTATCAAGCTGATCGAGACTCATCAGGGGCAGCCCTTCGCTAGCTCTGATTGCCTTGGCTGTCACGATCCGCACCAGTCCACCCGGCCGAAGCTGAAGCCGGCGTTCGTGCATGCACCGTTTGAAGCCGGGAAGGATGGCTGCGCCATCTGTCACAAGCCGTCTGAGGGCGGGAAGATTGTGCTAACGGCAGCCTCTTCAAAAGAACTCTGCCTGACCTGCCACCCTGAAAAGACGGATCAGATCAAGAATGCAAAGGTGCCACATCCTGGCGCACTTGGCGATTGTACTCAATGCCACAATCCTCACGCGGCCAAATCACCTGGATTGCCAAAGCCGGACGCTGTCAACGCCTGCATTGGCTGCCATAGCGATCAAGCTGCGCAGGGGAATAAGAAATACGTACACCAGCCGGCTTTCGGGCGGGGCTGTTCCACATGTCACGAACCCCACGGCAGCGGAAATAACCATTTGCTTCGCGCAAAGACCGTCAACACTCTCTGTCTCGAGTGCCACGGGCCTGATTCCAAGCCTGTGGCGGCTAAAGACAAGAACATCGTTACCATCTTCGATGGCCGCGTGAAACTGCCGGAAAACTACTTCAGATCAGTGCCGGCGATCCGCATCAAGTATGGCCTGGGTCATCCCATCGAGCAGCACCCGGTCGTTGATAAGATGGATCCGACGGACGCCACCAAGGTTCGCGTTGCTATCAACTGTGATTCCTGCCACCAGCCGCATGCATCAGCGGAACCTAATCTGTTGGTGAAGGATCAGGCCAATAGCCTCGCATTTTGCGCCGGCTGTCATAAAGATAAAAGAGAAGTGGGCAAGTAGGAATCGGGAGGAGAAAAAATGCCAGCAGTTCGGAACAACTCGGTTCGTTACGGGATCACTTGCCGGATACTGTCTACTGTATTGATTACAGTCTTGATCCTCATATCAATAACCGCGCTGTTCGCCAAGGACAAAAAGAAAGACCCGGACGCTCAAAAAGAACAAAGCGATAGCGGCTATAAGGATAACCGCAAGCTCTGGGAGAGTCTCGACCTTTCCAAGTTCGTGTGGCCCAATGCGCCTGCGATTACGCGAATCCGATATACGGGGTATTGGTCGGGCGAAAAATTTGTGGAGCAAAAACAGAGTGGTAAGAAGTCCAGCTGGATGGAGCGCCTCTCCGGCATCGCTACCGGATCCACGCCCAGCGACTTTAAGCAGCGCTGGCAGTTGGTCACTCCCAACGGAATCGCGGTCGATTCCAAAAACCTTATCTATATCGCCGACAGCAAGGTCCGGGCCATCTTCATTGTCAATCCTGAGACCGGCGAATATTCGATGATCAAGAATGGTTCTGATGGCAGGTTCAAGTGGCTGATAGGACTGGCGATCGATGATACCGACAGGCTGTTCGCTGCCGACAGTGGCATGAAACATGTCGTTGTTTTCGATAAGAACCACAAGTTTGAAGGGGCGATTTCCGTAGGCCTTGTTGAGCCCGGCAGCCTTGCCATCGACAACGATAACCGCCTGCTCTACGTCGCCGATGCGGAACAGGACCTGGTGCTTGTTTACGATGCCGATCCGCCGTTCAATCTTATCCGGAAGTTGGGCAAGCCAGGCACCGATCACACTTCGACGGCGCCCGGCGAGTTTGCGAAGCCGGCGGGAGTAGCCGTAGGCAAGGACGGGACCGTATTCGTCTCCGATACCTGGAATAACCGAATTCAGGAGTTTGACGCCGACGGCACATTTATCAGGACTTTCGGCGAGGCGGGTGACGGCCCGGGGTATTTCGCGCGTCCCAAAGGCATCTCCATCGACGGGGATGGCCACGTCTGGGTCGCCGACGCCGTACAGGAACGTGTTCAGGTGTTTACGCCTGAGGGTCAGCTGTTGATTTACTTGGGAGATCCCGGACTGCTGCCGGGTCAATTTCAGAGCCTCACCAATGTGATGGTCGACAAAAACAACCGAGTCCTTACTACTGAGCTGTATCCGGGCCGGCTGCAGTTGTTTCGATATTACACGGATTCTGAGGCAAAGGCGGAGCTGGATCTCCGCAATGCAGAAGGCAAAAAGAATGCAACTCAAAAGCGGCCCGCGTCCTCGTCCGCTCCTGCGGTCAAGGACTAGGCTTTGCACAACAAGCTTGGCTGTCATTGCAATTTTATCAGCCATATGCGAGCCGACAGCAATGCGGCTCGTGGAGTAGTGGAGTAGAAGTACAAAGTGAGTAAAAGCATAGTCTCGATTTTATCTCTTATCAGGAGGTTTGAGTTCATGAAGAAAATTATGATGTTTGCTCTGGTCCTGCTGGTTTGTGCCAGCGTGGCAATGGCACAAACATATACAAAAGGCACCGGCATCACCGGTGTTGATAAACTGGGCGCCCATCAGAATGGTGGGCGAGGTTGCGTCGGCTGCCATACCCCTCACAGCGGCGCCCGCGGCAATGCGGCACGTTGAAGTGG
>JAHFUH010000271.1 GCA_023265215.1 Acidobacteriota bacterium | reverse complement strand
CCCGCTCCAGGTGCGGAATTGCATCGATCTTTTTAAGGAAGAATACGGGCAGCACCTCCTTGACCAGACCCGCCTTTACCCTCAAGCTCTCGAAGCCCTGGACCGGCTATCGTGGGCAAAACTCGCAGTTGTAAGCAACAAGCCGGAAAAATTATCGAGGCAAATCCTGGAGGGCTTGGAAATTGCACCCAGGTTCGGAGCTATCATTGGGGGAGACACGACCGGCACCCGCAAGCCCGATCCGGGGGGAATTTTCAAGGCAATGGGAATCTGCCGGGCAGTTCCGTCAGAAAGCATGATGGTGGGGGACAGCCCTGTCGATATTGCAGCCGGAAAAGCCGCCGGAACATATACTTGCGGAGTAGCCGGTGGGTTCCGCCCAAGGCATCAGCTGGAATCCGCAGAATGCGACCTGCTGGTCAACAATCTCCTTGAACTCGCAAATAAAATTACGAATGACGAGTTACGAACTTAAACATATCGTCAAGTTGCAGCGATAGGCCGGAATGTATGGTTCAATTCGTCATTCGTAGTTCAACAACATTTGTTTGGGCGCGAGTATTTCTCGTTCAGCCGGCTTACATAAAATTCCCGGGCTGTCATCAGTTTCAGTTCCGGATGCCTGGCTCGCATGTGTTCGCAGTAGCGCAGATACTCCCCTTCCCCCATGACTTGCCCGAGCATGTTCCAAACTTTTATCAAGAATTGCATGGGACGACCTCTCATTTATAGGACGTTACCTGATACTCCGCTTCGCACAGGACTGGGATCTTGCGATGACTGAGGATCGCCAGCCATTCGCGGGCGCATTCAATGAGAATTACCAGCACCATCAGAACAAACAGGCCGGTTACGGCGGCATCCAGACGGTTATTGAAAATCTGCCTTTGCACAGCGGCTAACTTGTCCACCGGCACCGCCCCCGCCGATACCAAACCGCTCAATCGATCGGCTTCAGCCAGAAATCCTATCCGTGGATCCGGATGAAAAATCTTTTGAAAGCCCGCTGTTTGAGTCGCCAGAACAAGCCAGAGCATCGGCAAAACAGTCACCCAGGCATACCGGGCCTTGTTCATCTTGATTAGAATGCTCGTGGCCACGCAAAGCGCCACCACAGCCAACAACTGGTTCGCGATCCCAAACAGGGGCCAGAGACTATTGATGCCGCCCAGTGGATCCATCACTCCCTGGTACAAGAAATACCCCCAGCCGGCCACAATGAGAGCGCTTGTCAGGATCACACCGGGATACCAGCTGGTGCGAGCCAGAGGTTTCCAGACGTGGCCAAGCAGATCCTGCAGAAGGAATCGACCCACCCGGCTTCCAGCATCCAAAACGGTTAAAATGAACAGCGCCTCAAACATGATGGCAAAGTGATACCAGATCGCCGTAAAGGCATGGCCTCCCAATGTGCGGGCAAAAATGTGAGCCATACCAACCGCAAGAGAGGGCGCCCCTCCCGTCCTGGAAAACATTGTCTGCTCTCCCACCATCCTGCTAAGGTTCTGCATGTCTGCCGGAGTAACCGTGTATCCCCAGGACGAAATCATTGCCGTCGCGGCCGCGGGATTTGAACCGACAATCCCGGCAGGGCTGTTGATGGCAAAGTAAATGCCGGGCTGAAGCACGCACGCCGCGATCATGGCCATGATTCCCACAAAAGATTCAGCCAGCATCGATCCATATCCGATCAGGCGCGCCTGACTCTCTTTGGTGATCAATTTAGGAGTCGTTCCTGATGAGATCAAAGAGTGGAAGCCGGAGATGGCGCCGCAAGCGATCGTGATGAACGCAAATGGAAATATTTTTCCAGAAAACACAGGCCCTGAACCGTCCACAAAGCGCGACAACGCAGGCATCGCCAGCGTTGGGCGCACGGCCAGGATACCGAGCGCAAGAAGGAAGATGGTTCCGAGTTTTATGAAAGTGCTGAGATAATCGCGAGGCGCCAGCAGCAGCCAGACGGGCAAAACAGATGCCGCAAATCCATAGGCAATAATCATCCAGGCAAGAGCGCGCGCATCAAAAGTGAAAAGCGCCGCAAGCCTTGGAGCCTGGGCTATATATTGGCCACCGATGACTGCAGCCATAACCAAAACGAATCCCAGAACAGAGGTTTCCAGAACTTTTCCCGGCCGCAGGAAACGCAGGTACACGCCCATCAGCAGTGCGATCGGTATCGTCATAGCCAGTGTAAAAGTTCCCCACGGGCTGGATTTAAGCGCGTTCGTAATCACCAGGGCTATGACGGCCAGCAGTATCACGAGAATTGAAATAATCGCGCACAGCGCCGTCAAACCTGCAACCGGCCCCACTTCCTCCTTGGCGATCTGGCCCAGTGATTTCCCGTTCCGGCGTATCGATGCAAACAGAATCACGAAATCCTGAACGCACCCCCCCAGGACCGCGCCGATGATCAGCCAGAGAGTTCCCGGCAAATATCCGAGCTGCGCCGCAAGAGTCGGGCCGACCAATGGGCCGGGACCTGCGATTGCGGCAAAATGGTGCCCCAGTAGAATCCATTTGTTTGTCGGGACGAAGTCGCGCCCATCATCCAGCCTTTCCGCCGGAGTGGCGCGGGTGTCGTCCAGTCCCATCACTTTGAATGCTATGAATCGGCTGTAGAATCGATAGGCGACCACGTAAACGCAGACCGCCGCTACGATGATCCACATGGCGTTAATCGGTTCATCCCGGCGAAGAGCCACAGCGCTCAGGGCGCCGGCACCGGCCACGCTGATCAATATCCAGAGCCCGGCACGCAATGCTTTGCTCATGATTGCTCCTTTAAAAATCAAGAGGGATTACTTTGAATAAGCCTAAGAGCCTAGTGCGTTCCACCTCATATTTCAAGCATCACTGCAAATCCGGCAAATCTATAAAAGCATTCCTGAGAATTGAGACATCACACGCATGAATCGATAGTGTTTTTGAACCGCAGAATATCGAGAAATATTGAATTTCGAAGTGCTTCACTTCTGCGGTTCGAAATTCCTTATTCGATATTTCTACATTTCAAAAAATTTTCTTGGGATTTACGTGTCTTTGCACATCCCCGACGATGAACGGCAGCCATCCGATTGACAACCCTGCTTCCCATGTTATAAACTGACGCCGCCACGTCGTGGTATGCACTTCGTAACCTTTTAGATAGATGGACAAATGCCGATTCGCGGAATCGCGGAGATTATGGCGGCAATTGAATGCAACCGTTGAAGACATTTGCTATTGCCTCCGGAACGTATCCTGACAACAAACAGCCGGATCTCTATTTGCGAGGAATGTCATGACGCTAAGGCATATGGGGCCGCAGCATTATTGCAACCGCCTAAGACCGCTTGATATTTATATAGAACAATTTCTGGAAGTGTCTCTTTTCGCCTGCAAATTTGCATGCTATGGTTTTATGCCCACTGGGAATTGCTATGGCTAAGACAATCTCTTTATACGGATCTTCAATCGGACAAAAAATCGTATCCGCTTTCACAGGATTGTTCCTGTGCGGGTTCCTTGTCATCCACGTTTCCGGAAACCTGCTGCTGTTTAAAAACGACGGTGGAGTATCTTTTGATCATTACGCCGGCGCCCTTTCATCCAGCGTGCTCATCCGCAGCATAGAAATTCTCCTTTTCGCAGGCTTTGCCATCCACATTTTTTGGGGCATCCGGGGCTGGATCTTCAACAGGCGCGCGCGGCCCAAGAATTATGCGGAATATAATCCTTCGGAAAGCAGCTCGTTATTTTCCAGGATAATGCTTCTCTCGGGCAGCATCGTTCTGTTCTTCCTGGTTGTGCATCTCAAAAATTTCTGGGTTCCGATACGCTTCGGCGCACAAGATTTGTCCGACTATGACCTCGTGAGGATTGCATTTCAAAGTCCTCTCTACGACTTTTTCTACGTCTTCTGCCTTGTCCTGCTCGCTTTTCATCTGCGGCAGGGTTTTCAGGCCGCATTCCAAAGCGTCGGGCTGCGGTCCTTGTGGCTCAAAGCAATAAATATGGTGGCGATAATTTTCTGGCTGCTTATACCTGCCGCTTTCGCGGCGATGCCTCTCTATTTTCTCCTGGCGAAAGGGGGCAGATGACGATGGAGTTAGACAGCAGAATACCGGAAGGGCCTCTGGAGAAAAAATGGGATTCGAGCCGGTTCAACATGAAACTTGTCAATCCCGCAAACAGGCTCAAATACCACATTATCGTGGTAGGAACCGGGTTGGCGGGGTCCGCGGCCGCCGCTTCTCTTGCCGAGTTAGGGTATAACGTCACTTCTTTGTGCTATCACGAATCGCCCCGCCGCGCGCACAGCATTGCCGCGCAGGGCGGGATCAACGCACCCAAGAATTATGCCAATGACGGCGACAGCATCTATCGGCTATTTTACGACACCATCAAAGGTGGAGACTACCGCTCTCGGGAAGCCAATGTGTATCGCCTGGCCCAGGTCAGCGGCAGCATCATTGATCAGTGCGTCGCTCAGGGCGTTCCCTTTGCCCGTGAATATGGAGGACTGCTTGAAACGCGATCCTTCGGCGGAACACAAGTATCCCGGACATTCTTTGCCAGGGGGCAGACCGGACAGCAGTTGCTGCTGGGCGCTTATCAGTCCCTAAGCCGCCAGATCGGGCTCGGCGCCGTGAAATTCCTGGGCAGAAGGGAAATGCTGGACCTTGTCGTGATCGACGGGCAGGCTCGCGGGATCGTAGTGCGCAACCTGATCAACGGCAATCTGGAATCCATTGCAGGAGATGCCGTAATTCTTGCCACCGGCGGCTATTCCAACGTCTTTTTCCTTTCAACAAATGCAAGGCAATGCAACGCCTCTGCGATCTGGCGCGCCTACAAGCGCGGCGCCTTTTTCGCCAATCCCTGTTTCACACAGATCCATCCAACCTGCATCCCGGTCTCGAGCGAACACCAGTCGAAATTGACTTTGATGAGCGAAAGCCTGCGCAACGACGGCCGCATATGGGTTCCCAAAGCCGTTGGGGATAAAAGAGATCCGAATCAAATACCCGAAAATGAAAGAGATTACTACCTGGAGAGGCTATATCCCTCATTCGGAAATCTTGTGCCCCGGGATGTGGCGTCGCGCCGGGCCAAGGAAATGTGCGACAAGGGCTACGGAGTCGGCGCAACCAGCATGGCTGTATACCTGGATTTCAGAGACAATATTAAGCGCCACGGCAAGCCCTGGGTGGCCGAGAAATACGCCAATCTTTTCGAGATGTACCAGGAAATCACGGGTGAAAATGCGTATGAAGCGCCCATGCGCATTTATCCGGCGGCGCATTACACAATGGGCGGCCTCTGGATAGACTACAACATGATGAGCACGATTCCCGGGCTCTTTGTGTTGGGAGAGGCGAATTTTTCCGACCATGGCGCAAACCGGCTGGGAGCGAGCGCTCTCATGCAGGGCCTGGCCGACGGGTATTTCATCATCCCCTACACCCTCAGCGATTACCTGGCAAGCAACAAGATCAAAGCGGTCGCCAATTCCCATAGCGCTTTCAAGGATTCAGAGCAGTCGATTGCATCCATGATCAAAAAGCTCCTCTCCATCTCCGGTAATCGTGCTGTAGAAGAGTTCCACAAAGAGCTGGGGGATATCATGTGTCAGCACTGCGGCATGGCGCGGAATGCGGAGGGATTGAAAAAAGCCCTCGAATTGATTCCCGCTTTACGGGAGCGGTTCTGGAGCAGCGTGCGGATACCCGGCAGCTCGGAGGATTTCAATCAGGAACTGGAAAAAGCGCAACAGGTGGCTGATTTTCTTGAATTGGGGCAGCTCATCGTTGAAGACGCACTCCAAAGAGAAGAATCGTGCGGATCCCATTTTCGTGAGGAATTTGAAACGGAAGACGGTGAAGCGAAGCGCGACGATGATCGATTCAGCCATGTCGCGGCCTGGGAATTCCAGGGGCATGGAAAATCTCCCATGCTGCACAAAGAACACCTGTCCTTTGAGTATGCAAAGCCTTCCCAGAGAAGCTATAAATAAGGACTGCTGCCATGCACATCACTCTTAATATTTGGCGTCAAAAAGACAGGAACAGTCAGGGAGGCCTGGTTACATACGAACTCTCGGATGTTACCCCCGATATGTCTCTGCTGGAAGCACTGGACCTGCTCAATCTCGGCCTTGTACGCACCGGCGTGGATGCGATCGCCTTCGACAACGACTGTCGCGAAGGAATTTGCGGCACCTGCTGCCTGCAGATCAACGGAAGACCGCACGGCCCGTTGAAAGGAGTGGCCGCATGCCAGATCTATATGCGCAGCTTTGAAGACAACGCCACAATTATCATCGAACCTTTTCGCGCTAAAGCATTTCCGATCGTAAAGGATCTAGTCATCGACCGCAGCGCATTTGACCGAATCATACAAGCGGGAGGCTTCATTTCCGTAAAGACAGGCGGAGCTCCCGACGGCAATACCCTCCCGATTTCCAAACACACTCTGGAGACGGCCTTTGACGCCGCGGCCTGCATTGGCTGCGGTGCATGTGTGGCCGCATGCAAGAATGCATCGGCCATGCTCTTTGTCGCTGCCAAGGTGGCTCATCTCGGAAGACTGCCGCAGGGACAACCCGAGCGCAAGCAACGCGCTCTCGGCATGGTTGCACAAATGGATTCGGAGGGATTCGGAGCCTGCTCCAATACCTACGCCTGCCAATACGAATGCCCCAAACAGATTTCGGTGGACAACATCGCATTCCTGAATAGCGAAATTTTGCGCGCAAAAATCTTCTAAGCTGTCCGTCATCTGCTTTCAGCAATCAGAAGGGCAATCTGCCGAGACGAAAATCAGTTTCTGGCAAACAAGAAAGCATTCTTTGCCTTCCTGCATAGAGAAAACCAATTCAAAACCCACAGATCCCCGAGTCCGCCGCAAACGCCGGCGGCGTCCTTCAAGTCACTCTAGCTGAAGTGCTCCAGACAATGCTCTATGCGAAGCCTGACGTCGCGGAGGCAGGATTTTTGGTGAGGCCGAACGCAGTCTGCGCTTCGCCGATGATCTTCTCTGTAATGGAGAAAACTGTCTCAGACGCAGAGAAAATCGTCGGAGCGACTCAGAAATGTTTCTGGGACACACCGATTGTTTTCTCAACGAGGAAGATTACAATCTTGAAAACGGAGATTGTTTTCTCCGCGACTGCGAAAACAATCTCAGCCGTGCAGAAGATTTTCTTAAAGCCTCAGAAACATTTCTGAGCGACGCAGAAATGTTATTGGGCCATTCAGAAACATTTCTGAATGACTCAGAAATGTTTCTGAGAGGCTCAGAAATGTTTCTAAATCGGTCGTCGCTCTAAGTCCTTATATTTCAATGGCTTGATTATTGGCTCAGAAATGTTTCTGAACGACTCAGAAATGTTTCTGAGAGACTTAGAAATGTTTC
>JAHFUH010000270.1 GCA_023265215.1 Acidobacteriota bacterium | reverse complement strand
TCGACAGGATTTAGGCATAGATGACGACATTCGCAAAGCGAGTTTGGCATCGATTCCTGGCGGTTCCGGATGGAAATAGGGGCTGGTATTCCATCATCCTATGGTGGGAACTGCGAAGGATCCCTTATAACTCCGTACTCTTGTTTGCCGGTAGTGCCTGCATTCTGCTTGTTTATCAGTTTTTTCAGATCAGCGGCAATAGGTTATGCTTACACCTTGAGAGCGGCCTGCCCGTAATTACTTTCGCAATGAGGCAAATGCCGGATATACGCTTGGCTGGATTGTCAAGTTGGCGGCCTCCGATCTAATTGACAAAAATACGTTCGGCCCGCGCATGTTCTTGCGCGGCATCATTTTTTCTCTTGTATTGTGCTGCCTGCCGGCGGTAGCCATCATAATTTGCGAAGTTTGGAAGACAATTTCCAGGTAAGAATCGGAGGCTATGCACAATTCAAAACTGGAAATGAACAGCCCCTGCAGCCTATATCTCGATCAGCGAACTCTTTTGCTCACAAAATGCATATACGAATCTGCAGAGACACCCAACCTCTACTGACGACTCTACGGTATTGCATTGCAGGTGCATGTATAGTGCTGTATACTATACAGCACATTTTCATTTTGGGAGATCTTGGACAATGAAGAGGTTGCTGTCAGAGAAAAGGACTCAAGTCTATTTCCCAAAAGATCTGCACCGGCGCATCGAGAAGAAGGCGCGTAAGGAATCCAAATCGGCCGCCGCCATCATCCGGGAGGCTGTAACGCGGTACCTGAAGGAAGAGCCCGTAATTGATTGGGAGAACGACCCTATATTCAAGGCGGCGGGTTTTTTCGAAAGCGAAGACGGTGATCTTTCCATAAACCACGACCACTATTTGTATGGCGCGGAGAAGCGAAGTATCGGGAAAAAGAATGGATAAAATCTTCCTGGATACAAGCGCATTGGCGGCATTGTTCGACAGAAAGGACTTTTACCATGCCGATGCTGCAAAACTTTTTGGGAAGATTGCCCAGGAGAGACGCAGAATGGTCACGACGGATTATGTCCTGAGCGAATGCGTGACCACGATCCTCATGCGAACGAATCATGCCAATGCTGTCAAAGCTGCAGAGTTCATATTCGCGAGCAAAGCAATCGAACTTGTCTGGCTCGACGAATTGACTAAACGAAAGGCATGGGAATATTTTACAAGACACAGCGACAAGAAATATTCCTTCGCCGATTGCACAAGCTTCGTGCTTATGAAGGAAATGAAGATCTCGAAATCCCTGTCATTTGACGATCATTTCAGGCAGGCGGGCTTCGTATCCATCTCTTAAAACAGGCTCCTGGGGAAACGACCGCTAAAAACTGAAACTACTTCAGTTCGGATAAATAACGGTGGATGGCCTGGGCTGCCTTGCGCCCTTCGGAAATTGCCCACACGACAAGAGACTGGCCGCGACGCATGTCGCCCGCTGCAAAGATTCCCGGGACCGAAGTCATGTAATTTCCGTTCGTCGCGACATTTCCGCGGGCATCGAGCGGGGCATTCAGCTCTTCCAGCATCTTGCATGGCGTCGTGCCGGTGAATCCCAGAGCCAGCAGGACCAGGTCCGCTTCCAGGGTGAATTCAGAGTCCGAAATTGGTTCAAAACCTAGCGGCGGCCCCACCCGCACTGCATGGAGGCGACTCACATTCCCCTGATCATCGCCGGTGAAACGTGCAGTTGCCGCCCCCCATTCTCGAATGCCCCCTTCTTCGTGCGAACTCTCGGTGCGCAGCATAATAGGCCATGCCGGCCATGGAGTTCTGCGGGATCGTTCGTCGGGAGGAAGAGGCATGATTTCGATCTGGTGTACGGATAGAGCCCTCTGGCGGTGAGATGTGCCCAGACAGTCCGCTCCCGTGTCTCCTCCGCCCAGGATTACAACCCGCCGTCCCGTCGCCACGATCTCCTCTCTGGAGTCGATGCGATCGCCTGTGCAGCGGTGGTTCTGTTGCGTCAGGAATTCCATGGCGAAATGTATCCCGTTCAGCTCCCGTCCCGGTACCTTGAGATCCCTGGGCTGCTCGGCCCCTCCCGTCAGGAGAAATGCGTCGAATTTTCTGCGCAGAACCGCCATCGAAACATCGACGCCGACGTTTACGCCCGTCTCAAATTGGATTCCTTCCTTGCCCAGCAGTTCCAGTCGGCGATCGACAAGGCTTTTATCCAGCTTGAAATCAGGGATTCCATAGCGGAGCAGCCCGCCTGCTTTGTCCGCCTTTTCAAAAACAACAACTGTGTGGCCTGCGCGATTAAGTTGCTGGGCAGCGGCCAGGCCGGAAGGACCGGAGCCGATGACCGCAACACGCTTGCCTGTCCTGAATTCCGGCGGTTCCGGCTGAATCCATCCTTCGCGAAACGCGTGTTCGACAATAGCGCTTTCGATCTGCTTAATAGCGACAGAAGGATCGTTGATTCCAAGAACGCATGCCGCTTCGCAGGGCGCCGGGCAAACCAAGCCTGTGAACTCCGGGAAATTATTTGTTGCGTGCAGCGCGCGGACGGCTTCACGCCAGCGACCACGGTAGATCATATCATTCCAGTCCGGAATGAGGTTATTCAACGGACAGCCTGTATGGCAGAAGGGCACGCCGCAGTCCATGCAGCGGGCACCCTGGATCTGTAAATTCTCATCGGCGAAGGGGAGATACAGAGGGAAGAAGTCCTGGGTGCGTTCGATGACGGGTCGCCTCTCCGCAGTCTCACGTTTGTATTCCAGGAAACCTGTTACCTTACCCATGGGCGATCTGCTCCTCTTGCCGGCCGGCTTCTTGGGTCATCCGCAGAACCCGCTTAAATTCGTGAGGGAAAACCTTGACAAATTTTGGCAGCAGCGAATCCCAGCTGTCCAGAATTTGTTGCGCTCGTGGGCTTCCGGTCAGGGCTTGGTGGCGGCGAATCAACTCTTGAAGCGCCGCAGCATCCTCCCCTTCCAAAGGTTCCAGGGCAATGCTGGCTTTGTTGCAGCGAACCGAGCTGAATTCACCAGTCTCGTCAAGCACGTACGCCAGGCCTCCTGTCATGCCGGCGGCGAAATTCCGGCCGGTTGGCCCAAGTACCACAACGAGGCCTCGTGTCATATATTCACATCCGTGGTCTCCGACTCCTTCAACAACAGCAGTGGCGCCGGAGTTCCGCACTGCGAATCTTTCGCCGGCCATGCCATTGAAGAACGCCTCGCCGCTTGTAGCGCCGTACAGGACAACGTTGCCGACGATTGTGCTTTCTTCCGGAGAAAAACTTGAGTTTTTCGGAGGATAAACTATGATCCGGCCGCCTGAAAGCCCTTTCCCAACATAGTCATTGGAATCACCTTCAAGTGTCAGCGTGACTCCTTTGGCAAGAAACGCGCCGAAACTCTGACCAGCAGAACCGTTGAAATGGAAACAGATTGTGTCATCGGGCAGCCCGGCTGATCCGGTGCGCCGGGCAATTTCCCCGCTCAACATTGCGCCGACCGTGCGATGCACATTGCGAATAGGAAGTTTCAGTTGAATGGAAGCTCCTGAGTCCAGGGCGTCACGTGCGTAATCGATCAGCTTGAAATCGAGCGCCTGATCCAAGCCATGATTCTGCTGGAGCATGCAGCGCCGGCCCACACGCCCGGGGACAGGCGGACTATATAAAATGGATGAGAGATCAATTCCCTTTGCTTTCCAGTGATCGACCGGGTCCTGCATATCCAGCATGTCCACTCTGCCGATCATCTCGTTCATGGAAGAAAATCCCATTTCCGCCATTAGTTCCCTGACTTCTTCCGCTACAAAAAAGAAGTAGTTGATGACATGCTCGGGCTGGCCCGTGAATTTTTTGCGCAGTGAAGGATCCTGCGTTGCGATGCCGACGGAACACGTATTCAGATGGCACTTGCGCATCATTATGCATCCAAGCGAAACCAGCGGGGCCGTTGAGAATCCATATTCTTCCGCCCCAAGCAACGCAGCTATCACCACGTCGCGGCCCGTTTGCAGTTTCCCGTCGGTTTGAACGCGAACTCGACTGCGCAGATCATTGATTACAAGAACCTGCTGAGTCTCGGCCAACCCCAGTTCCCATGGAACACCGGAGTGCTTGATTGCCGTCAGGGGCGACGCGCCTGTGCCGCCATCATGGCCGCTGATCAAAACAACGTCGGCGTGAGCTTTCGCCACTCCGGCCGCGACAACTCCGACTCCCACTTCCGCGACGAGTTTTACCGATATGCGAGCTTGCGGATTTACGTTTTTCAGATCGTAAATCAGCTGCGCAAGATCTTCGATGGAATAGATGTCGTGATGCGGCGGAGGCGAGATCAGCTGCACGCCGGGGATGGAATGACGCACACGGGCGATCACGTCGTCGACTTTGTATCCCGGGAGTTGTCCGCCTTCTCCCGGCTTTGCGCCTTGTGCGATCTTGATCTGCAATTCATCTGCGTTCACAAGATAATTCGTTGTTACCCCAAACCGTCCGGATGCCACCTGTTTTATTGCGCTTCGGCGCCAATCTCCATTGGAATCCCTGGCAAAACGTTCCTCATCTTCACCGCCTTCCCCTGTGTTCGATCGGGCGCCGATGCGGTTCATTGCTATCGCGAGAGTTTCGTGGGCTTCCTTGCTGATCGAGCCGAAAGACATGGCTCCTGTTGCGAACCGCTTGACGATCTCGCTTGCCGGCTCGACTTTATCTATAGCGATCGGACGCACGGCCTTCTTTAGCTTCATAAGCCCGCGCAGCGTGCACAATTGCCGGCTCTGATCGTTAATCAGTCTGGAATATTCCTGATACGTTCCATAGCTCGCCTCGCGCACGGCATTTCTTAGTTTGCTGATGGATTCAGGGTTGAACGTGTGATATTCCCCCTGGACGCGGTAGTGGTATTGTCCCCCAGGCTCAAGCTCAGTTTCGGAATCGGTGATAGCCTGAAAAGCGTATTCGTGCCGGATTTTCGTTTCCTTTGCCAGCACATCCAGGTCGACTCCTTCGATCCGGGATGGAGTTCCGGTGAAATACTGATCCACAAGAGACCGGTTCAATCCGATGGCTTCGAACGCCTGGGCGCCTTGATAGGACTGGAGAGTTGAAATGCCCATTTTGGACAGAACCTTCAGCAGGCCTTTGTTGATCGACTTTTCATAATTATGGATTGCCTCAATGGCGGACATTTCTCCGGGAAGCCACCCGCGCCGGTGCATATCCTCAATTGTTTCGATGGCCAGATATGGATTCACGGCGCTGGCGCCGTAGCCAAGCAGAAGAGCGAAATGCATTACTTCACGCGGCTCGCCGGATTCGACAATGATCCCGACGCGTGTTCGGGTTTTTTCGCGAACCAGATGATTGTGCACCGCCGTTAAAGCCAGCAGACTTGGAATAGCGGCATATTCCTTCTCGATTCCACGATCGGAGAGGATCAGTACCGAGTACCCGGAATTGATTGCAAGCGAGGCTCGGCGGCAAAGGCCGGCCAACGCTCTTTCCAGTTCTTTCCCGCCACCGTCCACTCGGAAAAAAGTAGGGAGCGTGGTGGCCAGGAAATCGCCCCAGGACAGGCGGCGCAGCTTTTCCAGGTCGTGATTTGTCAGTACAGGGTGCTTGAGTTTGAGCGTATGACAATGCTGCGGCGTTTCGTCCAGGAGATTACGCTGGCTTCCGATGAAGCTTGTGAGCGACATCACGAGCTCTTCGCGAATGGGGTCGATTGCCGGATTGGTTACCTGCGCGAAAAGCTGCTTGAAGTAATGAAAAAGCAGCTGAGGTTTGTCGGAAAGACACGCCAGCGGCGTGTCCGTACCCATCGAGCCGACCGGTTCCTGGCCTTGTGCTGCCATAGGGGAAAGGATCATCTGAAGCTCTTCGCCGGTGTACCCGAAGGCTCTTTGCCTTTGCAGTATTGAATCAAAATCAGTCGGGTGCCAGCGCGGCGGATCGGGCAGGTCCTCCATCGTAGTCTGGTTCTCTTGCAGCCATTGCTGATAAGGTTGCCGCCGAGAGAGTTTTTCTTTTATTGCTTCATCCGGCACAATTTGCCCCGCCTCCATATCGACCAGCAGCATCCTGCCGGGCTGCAGGCGTCCCTTAAAGCAGATCTCTTCGGGTTTGAACGGAAGCACGCCCGTTTCAGATGCCATGACAATCAGATCATTATTTGTGACCAGATAACGCGCCGGACGGAGGCCGTTTCGGTCAAGAGTCGCTCCGATTATGCGGCCATCGGTAAATGCAATAGCGGCAGGACCGTCCCATGGTTCGATAAGGGAAGCGTGATACTCATAGAAAGCTTTTTTTGCCGGCGGCATTGTGTGGTCGCCGTCCCAAGCCTCAGGAATGAGCATCGCCATCGTGTGAGGCAAATCGCGACCCGCCATGTAAAGGAGTTCAACTATGTTGTCGAGTATTGCGGAATCACTTCCGCCGTTCATCACGATTGGAAAAAGCTTCTTTATGTCTTCCCCGAACAGAGGAGAAGCCAACATGGACTGCCGGGCTTCCATCCAGGCCACATTTCCCCGCAGTGTATTGATTTCACCGTTGTGGCAGATGAAGTGGAAAGGATGCGCCAGCCGCCAGGTTGGAAATGTATTGGTCGAAAATCGCTGGTGAACAAGACAAAGCGCGCTTGCCGTCAACGGATCGGAAAGCTCTTTGTAGAAATTCGTTATCTGGGTGGCCAGCAGCAGGCCTTTATACACAATGGTTCGCGAGGAGAGAGAAGGGATGCAGAAAAAGTTTTTTTCCCGTACTTCGGATTGCTCAACTTCGGCTTCTGTGCGTTTCCGGATTACATACAGCTTCCGCTCCAGAGTTTCCTGGTCCATCCCGGCTGCCCGTCGAATAAATATCTGCTCGATATAGGGCTGGGATGCGCGGGCAATTCGTCCGATAGAGTCCGCCGCAATGGGAGTATCGCGCCAACCGAGAATGCCCAGCCCTTCCTCGCGCACTATCCTTTCCAGAATGCCCTCGCAAAGAAGACGCTGGTTTCGTTCCACCGGGAGGAATACCATCCCCACGCCGTATTCTCCCGGCAAGGGCAGCGTAAAACCCAGCTTGGCGCATTCGCGCTCGAAAAATTCGTGCGGTATCTGGATCAAAGCGCCGGCGCCGTCACCCGTAACAGGATCGCTGCCGCTGGCGCCTCTATGCTGCAGGTTTACCAGGATCTGGATGCCTTTGACAATGATATCGTGGGATTTCTCTCCCTTAACGCTTGCGACAAATCCTATACCGCATTCATCGCGATCGGCTCGCGGATCGTACAAGCCTCGTTGCTCTTGCATTAAAGCTGCACCTTTCCCCGCGGGGCACATGCTGACTGCCCTCCGGGTCAAATTCCGATTTGGGCTGAGAAGAGTGAATGGCACCCCGCGTCAAAAAAAACGGTATGTGCTTTTGGGCTAAAATGCAATAGGTATTTCGTTGACGAAATAGGGG
>JAHFUH010000269.1 GCA_023265215.1 Acidobacteriota bacterium | reverse complement strand
TATCTTCTCGATGTCGTGGGGGACCGAATCGTCGGCTGATTTATCGCCATGATGGTTTTTAGGAATCGGCAAGCGAGAAACGCCTGGAAGGAATGAACTCGTTAAAATTTCGTCCTTACATGAACTCTTGTCCGGCAAATAATCGTAATATAGAAATTCCTTACTCGAGACATTTGTATAATCGTTTTTAATAAGTCTTACCCATGATCTGTACCCGGATGTCTTCGCCATTTCGAAGGACTCTGATGCCCTTATTATTATTCCGGCTTCGATGGAATCGGACAACGTTTTCACAATGCTATCGCCGTCGTCCCACATGACGATTGTGAAATAATCATACTTGCCTGAGAATTCGCCTTCGGCCAAGTCACGGTGCCGATAGCAAGAAGGACAGATACCGTCGGCTTTTATTACAACATCGTTTTTGCAGTGTGGGCATTCCTCTGTCGCAAAATCATAGAATGCTCCGATGACAAAATGGTCAGAGTGAGGGTGATTGGCGGCATTTGTAAGGGATTCAAAAATAATAGTGTTTGAGAGCCTATCACCAATGCGAACATCCTCTAAAAGATTTTGCTGCAGGACCTCTGTCACCAACTTCTCAGTGGACCATGTTCTGCATTGCTTCTTAAGAACCCAGGACTTTTGGCTTTCATTATTGAATGGCTCACACACGAGAGAGAAAAATCCCTTCTTTACCAAATCCCTAATTTGGTCCTGTCTGTAATACTTATCAAAGTAATCTCGATTGATATTGAGATAGAAGCTCTTGTCACCAATTGAAACCTTCTGCAGAGGAAATTGCGTCCTCTTCCCCTCAATGAAGCGAAAAATGTCTAAGCCAGTCAGATCCTCTACAACCTCAAAAAATCTCCAGGTGAACAAAATAGTCATCACCTTCTCCGAGATAGGAAGCCTTATGGTTGTTTTTTGTTTTCTATGGTGTCTGGCGTAGATGAATTGAGCTAAATATACCAATGCTCCTGGGGTTTGCACGAATCTGACTTCACTCAGATCTAGGAGGATTTCCTGCGAATAGTCGTTATTTGAGAAGAAATCGTGAATCTCCTTTGAGATGTTTCTGACAGTTGCTTGTTTGGAGACCTTCAGTGGAAGCATAAAGATGTCAACGAAATAAATTTGCCAAATATTGTGTTAACAACGGCGAACAAAAGTATTTAGTCTAATTCTCACAAATCGAAAAAGCAAGCTCCGATGAGAAAATGAGAAAATCCACTCAGAACAACATCTTTTCCTTTTTCATGGTGGCAATTAAAACACTCCCGGGCTTTTTGGCCCAGGGCTGCTGACCCAGTCCGAGATGGCTTTGTATCCGCGCATCCCGCACAGGACGGCGGCAGTTAGGAATGGCTAGAAGAGCGATTGGTCGATGTCGTCGTCACTGAAAACGGTGTGGATCTGGTATGCCTGCGATACTGCTGTTGTTCAATATGTTTCTCCTTGTTTCACGCTAAATAATGTATTTACTTTCAGATAGCGGCAATGTAGCCTTGGCTTGAAGTTCGCTCGCGATCAGGAATTCCTGATCGGACAATCCGTTTCATGCTGCCTGGAATAGCATCACCATGACTCAAGCCACTGCATTGTCTCAACCTCTCCCTGGAGTCCCAGAATGGGGCCATCCTCTGCTCACTCCTGATGGCAAGACTATACGTGTGCCTGCGTCCGCTTTTGCGAAGCTGAGAAGGCTGGGCGCATTTCTTGGAAAAAGCAACCGCCTCTCACCGAGGATCTATCAAATTATTCAGCCGGAATTCGACTGCATAACGGAAGGATTGGGGCGCCTGCTCGGCGAAGATCTTAGCGGTCCGAGTTGGGTTCAGTGCACGTGCAAAAGCTGTCAGGATAAAAATGCGGAATCCGATCACACCATGCTGCCCGGAAGGAATGCGCTGGATGATGCCCGCGCGGAAGAAATAGTCAGGGAGATCGTTGGCAAAAGGAAATACTCCTGATGCCCTGGAAGCGGCAGCAACCCTGCACCTATCCCGGATGCCGGAAACTCAGCGACTCATCCAGATGCGAAGAGCATCGACAGCGAGTCACGCGCGCATATGAGCAAAGACGAGGATCCGCTTCAAAGCGTGGATACAGCCAGAAGTGGAGACACGCATCCCGATTGTGGCTGATCGGGCATCCATGGTGCGCCAGGTGTAACGGACTCGCGACCGAGGTCGATCATAGGATTCCTCACAAGGGTGACATGTACCTGTTCTGGGATCGCGATAACTGGCAATCGCTCTGCCATGAGTGCCACTCTCGCAAGACGGCGACCGAGGATGGAAGGTGGGGAAAGACGGCGTGATGCGGGCAGTCATCAGGAATGAGCATAGCCGATGAACCGTTGCTTGCGGACTGAATATTTTGGCAATCATTCGTTTAGCGCATGGGGTAGGGGCGGCTTAAATGCCTGCGGAATATAGGCTTCGGACCGGGCGCGCGTAACCCCTGAATGTTTCCCGTTTCGACGGGTGGGGGTCAAAAGCTCGGAAACTGAGTTTTTGTGTTCGGAGGTTGAATGGTCGGGAAGAAGCAATTCGGGCAGATCGTCGCTGTAAAAGTAGAGGATCTAAAGCCTTACGGGAAGAACGCGAGAACGCACTCCGAGGCCCAGATCCAGCAGATCATGGATAGTTTGAAGGAATTCGGGTGGACAAACCCTGTTCTAATCGACCCTAAACAGGGGGTAATCGCGGGTCACGCGAGGCTGGAGGCGGCGAAGCGGCTGGAGATGACGGAGGTCCCGTGCATCGTCCTGGCCGGCCTGACCGATGCGCAGAAACGCGCCTATATCATCGCCGACAACAAGCTGTCTCTGAACTCCGGTTGGGACGAAAAGCTCCTCTCGATGGAGTTCTCGGACTTGAAGGATGCCGGATTCAATCTGGACCTTCTCGGGTTCGATACGGCGGAAATGGCTGACATCGCGCAAGGCCGGGAAGTGAATCAGCCCGAGTATGACGAGTCTATTGCTTCAACCGTTTCCATGGTAAGTTGCCCCCAATGCGGACACTCATTCCCGAAGTAAAGGATTTGAAATTTGGATCTTTGTTCACAATATGGCCTCTAATGAATAGAATTCAGATAAAACTGGGAGGCTGAACCGTGTCATCGAGAATCCTTGGCCTGTGTGTTGCTCTGGGTTTGTTTTTGCTACTCAGTATGCCCGCATACGGCTGCCTATGTGCTCCTCCCTTCGACAGCCCGAGGGCAGAATCGCAGAGGGAATTTAATGAAGCATCTGTGGTGTTTGAAGGAGAGTTAATTTCCAAGGAGATCAAAAAAGGCTCGCTCTGGAGTCCACAGGCTCTGAGTTACTCCACGTTTGGGGACGAGTATCTTGAATCGACGCTTCGCGTTCTTCGAACATATAAGGGCACGACCGCACAGGCGGTCATTAAGATCGACACGATCTACTCTGGCGGGTGTGGTGGGAGATTTCAATCTAAGCAGAAGTACCTGGTGTATGCCTTCAGAGACGACAAAACGCAGCAGCTTTGGATCAGCACATGTACACGCACGACAGTGATTGAGAATGCTGGCGCCGATCTCCGATTTCTTCGGGGTCAACCCGCAGCAAAAGATGACCTGATTGAAGCATATCGTCGTCAACTCCCAAATCGAGAGCATCAGCCAAAAAAGCAGTAAAGAACGAATGCGGACTCTCCTTCCCAAAATAGAAGATTACCGGGCACATCTGGAGGCCTGCTGGCAGGAGCACCTTAAACCGAAGGACCGGAACGCGCCGACGGTTGTCTCGCTCTTCGCGGGATGCGGCGGGTCCTCACTCGGCTACAGCATGGCCGGGTATAGAGAATTGCTGGCCGTGGAGTGGGACGACCATGCGGTCAAGACCTTCAAGGCGAACTTTCCGGACGTGCCTGTTTTTCACGGCGACATCGCGAAACTGTCGATCGAGGAGGCACTGCGAATCACGGGCCTGAAGCCGGGCGAGCTCGATGTGCTGGACGGTTCCCCTCCCTGCCAGGGATTTTCGACGGCGGGCAAGCGGAAGATGGACGACGGCAGGAACCAGCTTTCCCGGGAGTACATCCGACTGCTCCGCGGGCTGCAGCCGAAGGTCCTGATCATGGAAAACGTGAGCGGGATGGTCAAGGGCAAGATGAAGCTGATCTTTGTTGAGATCCTGAAGGAGCTGAAGGCCTCCGGGTATCATGTATCGGCGCGGCTGATGAACGCCATGTATTACGGGGTCCCGCAGTCCAGGCAGAGTGATTTTCGTCGGTGTCCGGGAGGACCTATGGAACTCCATCCAAGCCCCTTAGTCGAACCGATAGCTTGCGGCGACTCGCTAGAAGGCGTCACGACCCCGGAGAACCAGCTTGCGGCGCTGTTCGAAGCCGGCAAGCGATACCGATCTTTCAAGTATTGGGACCAGATCCGGATCGACCGGTCGGAGCAAGACATCACAGGATCCGGATTCAACTGCGTGAAGTTCGATCCCCGCAGGCCGGCGCGGACGATACACAGAAACGACGGCAATCTCGGGATGCATGGTGCTATGCACTGGAATCAGCGTCGGAGATTCTCCCTTCCGGAGTTCAAGCGCTTCGGATCAATTCCCGATGCCTTCGAGTTTGCCGGGGGATTCGACGAGGGGATCCGGCAGATCGGGAACAGCGTCCCGCCGCTTTTCATGCGCGCAATCGCGGAACACATCCGCCGGAATCTCCTTTCTGCAAACAAGTCATCTGGCGGAAACATCGCGGCGTGATGGAGGCGAGCTACTTACGGGACAGCGGAAAAACTCACGAATTGCTACTTCGCGGGAGTTTGGTGCTCATTAGCCCTTCACCACAGTTGTTTGACTCAGACTTTCATGGAAGGTAGATCCCCCATGCCGCGCCTCGTCGTCCGATGTGTTTATGGCTTTTCCACCTTTGTCTGATGTGGGATAGATCTGATTACTATTTTGTGGTATACATTGGGGAAACCGATTTCTCCATCCCGGAGACTCAACTGTAGCCTGAGCCTCCACAGAGGAGCGTCAATGAGCTACTTTGATGTATACCCAGAAATCTCTCACTTTGCAGGTCAAAAGGCCGCCGTGTATATTGGTGCGAAGTCCTTCTCCCATCTGTCCCTTACATCGTTTCGCAACGCCTTAGGCGCAACGACGGGCAAAGTCGTATCGTTGGCGGTTCCGCCGTACGCGGTCAGGTTTGATTCGGCAATTCAGGACATCAAACCACCTATTCCCGCTATAGACGTAGATACAAGGTTCACTGTTAGTGGGGTGAAGCCCACCGATCCCAACTCGGCTCGGGAGATCTATCTTGTGGCCACTCAGCCACTCACTCTGGTATTTTCTATGGGAGTTCTCGACGAATATCGGCAGTTCGCAGATGTTCTTTCCACCATAACCTTGGAGATTAAGGACCTTGGTTTCGCGATTGATGCGTCGGCTGCGAGGCTTGTCGTATCACCAGGGAATGCAGTTATATTGCCAGACCTGAAGCGGGACTCCAAATTCATCGACACACTGAAGAAATACAAACTTGACGAAGCCACTGCTACGCGCGTAGAGGGGATGCTGCTTTATAGCGGCCTAGCCACAGCCGTTACTCAAACGGTGGCAACGCCACAACAAATAGATCTAAAGCAACTATTCCCTGCCTTGACGTTTGATGGCAAGCTACTGGTTGATGTCTCTGCCAACAAGAAGTACCTGTTTCTCACGGGGAAAGAGGGCATCAGTCGCAGCGGAGCTATATGCGACTGCGCCGGGCCCGGCAATGGAATCGGCCCCAACGCTCCTGGGATAGTCCAACCCGGCCAAAATGATCCACAGGCCGGTAGCGTCGGAACAATCACAATTGGAGGCCCAACTCGAGTCGCACCTACCTCAGCCATCCTTGGGCGACGAGGTCTGGGGCAAGGCGACAGTGGCCTATATCTGCCAAACGTGATGGCAGAATCGCTTGTCCAGGGGCCTTTCCCTGCTGTCCGCATCGACCTTCAGGACAATGGTTTCATTGGGTGGAAAGCTGCCGCGTTTGTCGATTTCGATACATTTGCCTTCACCCCAGATATTTCAAATGGGTGCTTCTTCGTGAACTTAGGATTTCGCGTGGAAGTGTATGGCAGCATTCATGTTGATCTAGGAAAGCTTGGCAAAATCCGGGTTACGACGTTTAGCGCAGAGCAGGCTGGCCCACAACAAAACAGAGTCAATATTGGTTTTTATGTTGTTATTGGGACTGAGGGGCTTTACCTCAAACCGGTGTTGGAAGACGTCAGTTTTGGAACTTTTGAAGTATTTCTTCGAGTGGGGACATTGATTGGCACTCCGTTCGGCGCTTGGGGTGCCGTCATCGGCTATATCTTCGATGAAATTTTAAGCAAGATCATCAGCTCTGAAATCCCAATACGTCTCGAACTAGAACTTAGGCGTTACATGGCCAAGGTTATATTTCCGCTATTCAACGCGCACTACGCAGCCGATATTGAAGGGCTACGGAAGCCTTCGCCGGGCACACACCTTCCTTCGCTCGCGGCTTGGTTTGACGGCGGACCTGGGGGATTCTTGTTCTCAACCGGAATTGACAGACATTAAGTCCCAAACTAAGTTTTATTGCTGCAGTTACTACAATTCCCCTCGCTACCCTGGGAGAGATTTTTCCGGACCTGTAGGGACCGATGGATAATGGAATAAGATGCCGAGTTGGAGATCCGCTTTCCCGGGCTGAGTTCCTTGCAGCATCCGATATGGGGTGACATGTCAACTTTCACTACAGAGGCTCCATGCTCCCATGGTTTCACGCTAAAACCAAAGCCATGTTGCAGGCCGCGGATCGGGAACATCGTCCCGCCTCTCTTCATGCGGGCGGGTTTGCCCTGCATGTCCGGAAGATAGTCCTGAAGGGGAAGAGACACGAATCCCTTGAGACCGTGTGTCTCCCCGATCGGGAGGGGGGTAGGCGAAAACTTGCTAGGTGAGGTCGGCGAGGAGTCTAGCATCGGCGAAGCTGAAATAATCCGACTCACCGAAGACGATATGGTCGAGCACTCGGATTCCGAGGATTTTCGCCGCCGAGGCAAGCCGGCTGGTGCATTCGCGGTCTTCCCGCGATGGCGCAGGATCTCCGGAAGGATGATTGTGCAGGAATATGACGGCAGCCGAACTCTCCAGAATGGCGGGTTTGAAAACTTCGCGAGGGTGCACGACCGAAGTGGATAAGCTCCCGACGCTGATCGTATGATAGCCAATAGTCTTGTTCTTGCTGTCGAGCGTGATCATGAAAAAGTGCTCGCGGTCAAGTGTTGCGAGTTCTTCTCGAAAGCTCTCAAAAAGCTCGCGGGAGTTTTGGTATCTCGGATAGCGGGTGAAAGTATCCTCCGCCTCCTTCACCAGCATGATCCTGTATCGGGGGAGCCGGTTCTCGAATTTCTTCATGTGTAAATTCTCCGTTGC
>JAHFUH010000796.1 GCA_023265215.1 Acidobacteriota bacterium | reverse complement strand
TTCGCAAATAGGGAATTGCGATGCGACGAATGTCGAGGACCTGACTCTTGCCGAAATCGAATGCCGGAGACAGTGCGTGATCGCCTGGAAATTCATCAAGAAATATCTTCCTGGTTTTGAGAACGCCTATATCACCCGGGTCTGCCCCGAGCTGAGGATTCGAGAGGGACGCCGGATTATGGGCGACTATGTTTTAAAGGGCGAGGATGTCATAGAGGAGCGCAAATTCGCTGATGTAATCGGGAAGAGCGCATTTCCCGCCGGCGCTGTCCACGTGGTGGGCCCCGGCACTCTGGCTACAATGAAGCCTCCCGATACTCCCAAAACCGGCGGATCTCACGACATCCCATACCGCTGCCTCGTTCCCCGCGAGATTGAAAACCTGCTCGTCGCGGGCAAAGCCGTCTCGGCGCATCGGGAGGCCTATCAGCGTTTCCTCATGCAGACAATGGTGACGGGGCAGGCTGCAGGTGTTGCTGCCGCTCTTTGCGCGAGAAAAAAGATCACTCCCCGCATGCTGGAGTCGGATGTAAGCGAGCTTCAGCGCATGCTGGTGGCTCAGGGTGCGATACTTACAGGAACACATTAAAAACCGGCCGCCGACGGGTCAGTGTTCGTCAGCGGCAAAGAATCAGGAGTAATGATGGAACGTATTATTGACCCAAGAGGACAACAGAAACGGCCAATTATTAAAATGGCGCCGCGAGTATCCGAAGACGATCTCAGGAAAGGGAGCATCCTGTTCTACAACAACACCAAGCTCCGCTTCTGTGAGTATGGGGAGGTTTTTGTTGTAATAAAGCAGCGTCTCCGGGATCGGGGCATTACGAATTTCATAGATTTCGAGGAGACGGTGCGCGGCAAGTCGACTAAGGATCTTCAGGATTACGCCGGAAAACTTGCCGCAGCGAAGCCGACGGCCGCAATTGTGGCATTGGGTGATATGGGCACCTCCGCTGCGACGACCGTCGTTTCCATCGCGCTTGAGGAGCTTGGTATCCCGACCGTCTACATCATTGCGCCTCCTGGAGCCGGCATTGCAAAAGGCGTGGCTTTCTATCGCGCCGGACATCTCTGCATGTGCGAAATAGACATCTACCAGGGGAGCACAAGCGCAGAGGTTGCCGCCGAAATGGACAAACACTTCGATATTGTGATCGAGTCCCTTACCCTAAAAGGGGCCGCGCTGGAGAATCGCGCGAGAATCGATTTCCGCCTCGATCCCGAGAAACCTCGCGAAGACGGATTCCTGCCGATTCCCGAATCGTTCAGTGGCGAAGCGGATGAGTTTATGGATATCGCCGATCAGTTGCATATTGGCGATGGCCTGCCGCTGATTCCGCCTACCGTGAGCCGTGTTGAAAAGATGTTTGCCTACTGTCCATACGATCGGGAGATGGCGCTGGCTCGCGAGATAGGGCCGACCGGGAAAGATATTTGCGTAAAGGATATTGCAGTCGCGGCCGTTATGGCGGGGTGTAAGCCTCAGTATATGCCGATACTTATTGCTGCGTTCAAGGCCATGGGGAGCATTAAATACAATTTCCTGCAATCCGTAACGACTTCGCATCCGGGTGGCACTCTCATGCTTGTCAGTGGACCGCTGGCGAAAGAGTTGAGCATTTCGGGAGGCCAGGGATGCCTCGGTCCATGTTATTCCGCGAACGCAACCATCGGAAGAGCGGCCAATCTGGTGATTCTCAATATCACCCGTGCTGTGCCGGGCTTTTGCGATCTTGACTGTCTGGCCTCTCAAGCGGAGTTTACTTACTGCTTCGCGGAAGATCCCGAACTCACGAAATGGAAAACAATAAATGTGGAGCATTTTGACGCAGCGACGACGACGGTCTATGTGCTGAAAGCAGAACCGCCTCATGACATCATCGACTTCCTGAGCGAAAACGGCGGTGACCTGCTCGACACTCTGACCGATTGCGCCACGACGCTCGGCAGCAACAATGCCTACATTCCCGGCCCCATGGTTTATGTGATCACTCCGGATCACGCCTGGATGCTCGAGCGCGACGGTTACACCAAAGAAGCGATCCGCGAGCATGTTTTTCAATGGGCGAGAAATGCTGCGCCGATGGTGCGAAACCGTGGTTTAGTGCCCGTGCGCCCCAAAGGCTTTAGCGAGATGCATCCGATTCCGGTTGCACGATCACCAAAGGATATCGAGGTCGTCGTGGCCGGTGGGCGTGGAGGCCATTCAGCGGTCATTCTCCCGTGGGCTCTTCACAGCGAAGCTATTATCGAGCCTGTTCTTTTGCCGAACGGGAATAAGCCAAAGAGCATTGAAGATTTTCGCATTTGATTTTAGGTTCCGTTAGCGTTCTTCCCAGGCTGGGCGCAAACGGAAGTGAGAGTCAAAAACGCAAACGGTACAACTCTGGGAGCGCCGACGAGACGCCTAATGACGCATGGTTTTTCAGTTTTTAGGCCCAGAGGGCCGGCAGCAAATAGCCCCGAGCGTCAGCTCGGGGTGGGAAAGATAGACAAT
>JAHFUH010000014.1:24934-26969 GCA_023265215.1 Acidobacteriota bacterium | reverse complement strand
GTTTGAGATCCGGTCGGGTCTCGACGCCCCCGAGTTGGCGCAAATAATCAACTGCTTTGCTGATTTCAATTGGCTGCAGGCCGCCATCCTTCTTGCCCCAGGCAGGCATTTTCCTTCCGGGACGCCCCAGGGTTACGGTTTCCAAAATGAATTTATTTGTTGCAAGCTGCAGAAAATCAGGGCCGGCGATAGCCGGAAATGTCTGACGTCCCGGCGCCCGTTTGCCCTGTCCCTGCAAGCCGTGACAGCCCGTGCAGATCGCGCCGAAAATGGCTGCCCCATTCGCGGCATACTCGCGCTCCCCTAGTTTCTCGATCCGCAGCCTGTCTTTGGGAAAATACGTGCTGGGGAGCTCCCGCCGTCTCAGGCTTAAAATGTACAGCGTGAGCCGATCTATATCCTCGTCGGCAATCGTGACGGGCGGCATCAGGGATCCGGGCACTAAAGCAGCCGGCGCCTGGAAGTGCTCTCTGAACCAGTTGGCAAGAGAATGCTTGCCCTGCACGCCGGCGAAAATGAGCTGGCCTGGATCCTTTTCTCCCACTCGTGTGAGTTCGGGGCCTTCGTCCCCGCCTATTCCGCTGACCTTGTGGCATCCCAGACAGCCATTTGAAAGAAACAGGGATTTGGCTTCGATCAGTTTGGGCGCTCCCATACGGGTGGAGAGGTATGTGGAAAGAAGGCTGAGATCGCCGTCGTCGATTTTAGCGAAGGATGTTCTCCAAGGACCGGATACAGCCTTGTCGGATTCCAGAAGGTGTTTCTGATACCAGTCCCCATCATATCCGGAAATCGCTGCGCGCGAGAGATCCGGGCCTTCCATGCCCAAGCCGCCGGGCCGGATAACGCCACCTCGCCCATCCACTCGATGGCACGCAAGACAATCCAGACGTTCAAAAGCCCCGCGTGCCTGGTTGAAGAGGTCACGGTTTGGAATGCCTGGAAGGGCATGGCAGGTGCCGCAGCCGGCCTGGCTGAGATCCCTCGGAATCATTGGCTCAGGCCAGAATTGCACTTCACCGTGGGCATCGAGTTTCTCCGTGGCCCAACCCTGGCCGCTATGGCAGATAGTGCAGCCAAACTCAGCCGGATCGTGAACCACTGGCTTATGAGCTGCCAGGACACCGCTCCCTCGAATTCCTTGTTCGCTGGGATCCATGCCGACGTGACAGGACACACAGCGATCACTGGTCCGAAGACCAGGACTCACCGCCTGGCGAATGCGAACCTTGATGGAACCACCCTCGGAGACTGCCTCGCGTTGAATTCTGCACCACTCCATGAAGAAATCCTGGCCTGCAGCAATGACCAGCAGCACCAGAACTCCGATACTAGAGCCGAGCAAGAGGTATTTATTCCTGTTCATAAGGGTCTCAGTGAGTTGGCCATTCGGAAGGGGACCAATAAAAGACCCAGTTTGGTCCCCTGAAATAGGTGCCGATTATGGTCAGCACCAGGAATCCACAAAGAAAACACGTGAATAAACCGAGAGCGCCGGCTCGGGCTGATTGAAAACGTTTTACGAGCCAGATCGAATAAAGCGCGTATAACAGCGTCAGAATAGTTCCCGGATTCAGGAATGTGATGGTGAGTTGCGGAGCGTGGGGAAACCATTCCCGGATCCATCCGAATCGGATTGCGAGAGCCTCTATTGCGATCGCTGCAGTCAGTCCAAAGAAAGTGGAATATTGAACCAGTTTCCGCCCGCCCGGTCCTGCAAACCACAGACCGGTGCCGGTCTGTTCCCGCTCCAGAAAGGGGATCAGGCCAAGGCCAAGGAGAACAATCACAGGGATGCCGAATCCTCCCATAAAGGCCGAAAATGAAACCATTTCTTGAAGACCGAGGAAATACCACGGCGCCTTGGCCGGATTTTCAGGGACTGCAGGATTTGCCATTTCCTTTAATGGAGCGTTCCAACCAATCGACAGCGCCAGGCAAAGGAACGCGACCAGCATTAGCACGGCGAGTTCCGCATAGAACAGGTGAGGCATCGAAGGGATCGTGTTTTCCGGGCCATTCCCAACCGCGGGAG
>JAHFUH010000014.1:0-24924 GCA_023265215.1 Acidobacteriota bacterium | reverse complement strand
CAAACCGCCATCCTTGCGAATCCGCCAGAAGTGAACTGCCATCAGCCCTCCCAGTGCCAGCGGGAGAATCATGACGTGAAGAAGGTAAAAGCGAATAAGAGCTACGGGACCTACCACGTCGGAGCCAAGCAGCAGAAGGCGCTGCATCTCGCCCGGATCGAAATATTTTGTGATTCCCAGCGCATCCGTAACCTCTCTGGGCGACTGGGCAATGTTGGTTCCGATTGTTATAGCCCAATAAGCCAGCTGATCCCAGGGAAGGAGATAGCCTGTGAAGGACAACGCTAAAGTTATCACCAGCAACGCCATTCCAATCAGCCAGTTGAATTCCCTGGGTTTCCGATAGGCCGCCGTAAAGAAGGTTCGGGCCATATGCAGAATTACCGTGACAACCATGATATTGGCCGCCCACCGGTGAATGTTGCGTATGAATCTTCCCGTCGGCACAATAAAATGGATGTCTTTGATCGATTGATAAGCGACATCCGGATAGGGCTTATAATAAAACATCAGAAGCACGCCGGTAACAAACGTAATAAGAAATGCGGCAGTGCTTGCGATGCCGAGCCCCAGGGTAGTAGTCCATCGCAAAGTCCATCGATGGACTCTCACCGAGTGCAAGTGCAGGAATACGTTGCCGAATATGAAATTTGATCGCGCCCTGTCTGTGAAAGGCTTGCCCCCTCGAAAAAGCGATTCCACGATACGGCGCGGAGTTGCCCGCAAATTGAGCCAGATTTCATGTAGGCCGCTGGGCGGCGGTATTGTGGCATTCATAATCGCACCTTGGTTCCAGAGGGCGCAACGACACCCTGGTCGATCACCAATTTCCCTCCCGCTGCCTCGACCTTAAGCCATGACAGGGCTCGAGGGGCCGGGCCCTTCGTTACGGATCCATCTAATGAGAAGCGCGAACCATGACAGGGACATTCGAAGCCGTCCGGATTGGCCTTAACAATGCATCCCAGGTGGGTACACACGGTGGAAACAGCCCATACTCCTTCTGAATCACGGAAAACCGCCACAGAACGTCCTGGGGGCGAGAAGGCTTGACCTGGCAGCACGGTTTCAGGGATCACAACGCTGAACCGCTTGGAAGGGGAGGAAAGCACGGCCGCCTTGGGCAGCCGGCCCATGCCCAATATTGCCAGAAAAAAGGCTGCCGCAGCCGCCCCAAGAGACATCAGCCCCAACATGTCCCTTCGCGGGATCGGTTCAGGGTCCAGGCGTGAGTTTGCAGGTTTTGGATTGGTGGTCACGCGGACCTCCAGTGAGTGGAAAATGTTATGCGTTCCATGGTAATAGCCTCCGCAGGGCAGCGGTTGGCGCACAGGGCGCAACGAATGCAGCGGTCTTCATCTTTAATAATGGCCGAGTTTTGTGTGCGATCTGCGGCCGGACCCAGCAGGGTTTCAAGCAGGGAGTCCAATTCTTCAGCTGCCATCAACTTGTCAAGCGGAGCCAGCTTGAGACACTGAGTCGGACAGACATCCGCGCATCCCCCGCAGAGGACGCAGCGGCTGCCGTCGAAAACAGGCGTTACGCCGCAATCCAGGCAGCGGGAAGCCTCTCGGATAGCCTCTGCTGGAGCATAGCCTATTTCGACGCTTGTGGATGGATGCGCCAGCCTGGCGGCCGGGGGAGTTGCCGGCACAGGCACGCGACGCAGCATTTCATAACCTGCTTCGCGCCTATAATCCTTTTGAAGAAGGTGTGCAGTCAAGGCGTCCGAATGCAGCTTGTGTCCGGTGATAAATTCGTAAACAGATCTAGCCGCAGTTTTGCCTGAAGCAACCGCATCGATGAGCAGCCGGGTTCCATGCGCGAGATCACCCGCGACAAAGATCCCCGGCGCCGTAGTGGCGAGTGTTGCCGGATCAATCTTGGGCCAATCGAGCCTTGCCATCGCAATGTCCTGGCCTCCGTCCCGGAGAAAAGACAAAACGGGGATCTGACCGATCGCCAACAAAACCGTATCGCACGGAATTGTCTGACACTGGGATTCGTTAAAGACCGGAGCAAATTTCTTATCCGAATCATAAACCCGAAGGCATTTGCGGAAAACCACACCGCTGGGGATGCCTGCTTCATTGCGCTGAATTTCAACTGGGCCCCAGCCGTTCAGTCGCTCGATTCCTTCTTCGTCCCCTTCAATAATTTCGACTGTGTCTGCAGGCATCTCCTCGAGCCCTTCAAGCGAAACCAGTCGCACTTGTGCAGTGGATGGGAGACGCGCTGCGGTACGGGCCGTATCGTAGGCCACTTGCCGTAGAACGGTTCGAGCAACATCATAGGCAACATTGCCGCCGCCGATCACCACCACTTCTCTGCCGATCTCGACGGGCAAACCTAAAGCTACGGCCCTAAGAAGATCCACGCCTCCGTACACTCGCGGACCATGCTCGCCCGGAAGGCCAATCCCGCGCGATGACTTCGCGCCGGCCGCTATGATGATTGCGGCAAAATCCCGGCGGAGATCTTCGAAGCTGATATCTTTCCCGATTTCTACGCCGCACCGGATGTCCACCCCTAGAGCTTGTATTACAGCCACTTCATGTCGAATTACGTCGGGCGGAAGCCGGTATCCGGGGATGCCCAGGGCAAGCATTCCGGAAGGAATCGGCTCGGATTCAAACACCACCGGGCGAAAATTCAACAAAGCCAAATCGTGAGCGGCTGAAAGCCCGGCGGGGCCTGCTCCAATGATGGCCACCTTCTGGCCCGCTGCAGGTCGGAGTTTCCCTTCCATGCCTGCGCGCAACAGGCCGGCCATTTCTTCGGCATCAGCGCAAACTGTTGGCACCTGGGATTGTATGCTCCGGAGGATGTCATCCGGGCGCCGAGTGCCCAATCCTGCCGCAGAACATGCGAATCCTTTTAATGCGCGGATTGAGATTGGCCGGTCGTTTGCAACAAAATGTCCGTCATCATTAACACGCGGGACTTGCCCTCGCCGGCAGGCAGCTTCACAGGGCGCTCCACAGATCCGGCCGCAAATAGAGGCAAACGGATTTGGCCCGCGCGCGATGAGATACGCTTCCTCGAAACGTCCTTCCGCAATTGCGCGAACATAACCGCGAGCGTCAGTGTGAACCGGGCAGGCTACCTGGCAGGAGATCAGATTTCGATGATAGTTTGCGTCTGGCAGTCGCACCTTCAATGGCATCATCTTCAATGATCCTTTTTCGTTGACCTCGAAGGAAGATCAGGACGGGACAACTATAGTATAGGGATGCAGATTGCTCCTAATGGAGTTTATTTTGGCATAGACAGATTTTGGGTTCAGTCGCAGCCTCTTTTAAAGCTTGGACGTATGGCCGGGGAATTAATTCTCTCAATGCAAAACTATCGGTGCAACCGCCGCACCCCATCGGGCTGCCGCCCGGTGGCCAAAATGACAGACAATACCAATCACCAGAGATCTGCGAGTCTTGGAATCTTCGCTCATGCAGCTTTGATCTCCAAGACTCGTAGATTCGGACGCCAAAGACACCCAAGATCCCTGCTAAGCCTTCTTACTCAGGATGGCTTTCAGATCCTCATCAGGCGTGGAGATAGGCATAATATTGTAATTTTTCACCAACACGTTCAGCACGTTGGGCGTAATAAACGCGGGCAGAGAGGGCCCAAGGCGAATGTTTTTGATGTTGAGCGAGAACAGGGTAAGCAGAATAGCGGCTGCCTTCTGCTCATACCACGAAAGAACCAACGAGAGCGGCAGATCATTAACGCCACAATTAAATGCCTTTGCGAGCGCTACAGCAATTTGAATGGCAGAATAGGCATCGTTGCATTGGCCGACATCCAGCAATCTCGGCAGGCCGCCAATTTCACCCAGGTCCTTGTCGAAAAAGCGGAACTTACCGCAAGCAAGCGTGAGAACCAGGCAGTCCTTCGGAACCTTTTCGACGAACTGGGTATAGTAGTTTCGTCCGGGCTTAGCTCCGTCACAACCCGCTACCAGGAAAATGTGTTTTATCGCGCCGCTTTTGACTCCCGCGATGACTTTATCCGCAACGCTCATTACCGTGTTTCTGGCGAAACCAACATTGACGGTTTTGCCTGGAACATCTTCAGGATATCCGGGAAGCGCGAGAGCTTTTTTGATTACCGGCGAATAATCGGTGTTCGACACGTAAGGCACATCCGGCCAGCCCACAAGCCCGGTAGTAAATATGTTGTCTTGATAACCAGGGCGAGGTCGTTGAATGCAGTTGGTGGTCATGAGGATGGGGCCGGGGAAACTCTGGAATTCGTTTCCCTGATTTTGCCATGCCGTGCCGAAGTGGCCATAAAAGTGGGGATATTTCTGTTTCAATTTTGGATAACCATGGGTTGGAAGCATTTCTCCATGGGTGTAGACGTTGATCCCCTTGCCTTCGCTCTGGATGAGAATTTGTTCCAAGTCTATGAGATCGTGGCCGGATACCAGGATTGCCTTGCCTTTTTTGGCTCCCAGGGGAACCTTGGTGGGCACCGGATGCCCGTATCGAGAAGTGTTGCCGGCATCCAGCAACTCCATCGCTCTCAGGTTCATTTGGCCACACTTGAGTACAACCGCCAGCATGTCCTCGAGGCCGAGCTTTTTGTCCATAATGGCGACAAGCCCGTCCTGAATAAAAGAATAGACGGCGGGATCTTCCTGGCCCAACAGCCTCGCGTGATGGGCATAGGCGGAAATGCCCTTCAGTCCGAACTGGAGCGTATGCTTCAGCGAAAGAATATCCGATTGTATGCTGGGATCAGACTTGAGCCCTACCTCGGAGCCCTGCTTGATTAAATCTTCCAATTTGGAGGCGGGTTTATAGGTTACAGCGGTTCCTGTGACCGGAAGGGCTTCGGTGGATAACGCAGCTTTTGCCTTTAGTTTATCCCGGAGTTCCACGGTTTTTTGAATCAGGGTGACAAACCGTTTCGCATCAAAATCCACGTTGGTGAGTGTTGAAAACATCGCCATCGGCACAAACCGATTGACCTCGGCGTCTTCTATCCCCTTTTTCCTTGCGGCTACCGCAACGACTGACAATCCTTTCAATGAATGAATGAGCAAATCATGAAGCGCAGCTATTTCCGGCTTTTTGCCACATACGCCTATTTTTGTGCATCCCGTACCATTGGCGGTCTGTTCGCACTGATAGCAAAACATGCCGAGTTCTTGCTCTGCAGTGGATCCGAAAGCATCCTTAATGTTTAGTAAAGCGGGCGGACACAAGGTCGTTGTTGCCAGACTGATGGCGCTCGTCTTGATTAAATCTCTCCGACTTATCCCTTTATTCTCCGACATTGCCAAACCTCCTTAGCTGTAAAACATCACCCGAGACTTGAATAACCTGTGCAGATTTATAAATCACTTAAGCTTTCCTGTCCTTGATCTGGGTCAAGTTTTGGAGTTTTTATTTTGGATCGTCAGTCGGCACTCCGCGATCGAGGGCTTCCAGCCAGCTGCGGGAACATTTATTTCTATGTGAAACTACGCAGTGATTCGCTAAGATCCTTTCACACATAAGCTTCAATAAGACAGGGAGACAGCCGGCCCATGCTGAAAAATTCAATTTGGATTTTGCTCTTTGTTTTTGCTGCAGGCTTTAACGCAATTCCTTACGCTAAACAGGCGGAAGATGATAACAAAACAACGGATCTAATGTTGGCCATAAGGGATTCACACTATGACCGGATTGACCATCTGCTGCAACAAAATGCGGATGTCAACGCTCAGGACATCCACGGATGGTCTCCTCTTATGTATGCAATATTCAGGAAAGAACCAAGCATTGTTGAGAAGCTGCTGCGATGTAATGCCAACGTTAACATGCAGGATCAAGATGGCATCACGCCGCTGCTGGCCGTCATCGACAATGAAAGCATTCTCGGGAATACGGCTGCAAACGTTAATGATTTCGCCAATGACTTTGCCATGATGCTGCTTTCCAAAGGGGCCGATCCAAATCAGGCTGACAAAGCCGGTCACACTCCACTTATGTACGCAGTGCACCGCCGCCTGCATCAGATAATGGACGAGCTTCTTAAAAAGGGGGCCGATCCCAATCGGGCCGATATTGACGGCAATACCGCTCTCTTGATAGCGGTCAATTCCAACAATAAAGAAATTACAGACAAATTGCTGAAGGCAGGGGCCAATCCTAATCAGGCCGACAAATACGGACACACGGCAATGTATTATGCTGTCAATCCGGACAGCAGATTTACGGAATGGGCTCCGCCTGCCGGTGTATTCAACAGCTGTCGCGAACCCGGCCATCGTTCCGATAATTCGCCCGCCCAGGTCGCAAAGACGCAACCTCTGCTGGATAGAATAACCGCGGTGATGACCCAGACGCTCAAGGACGCAGGAGCTGTTGAGGCCATAATCAACCCCGACTTAAGAAATCAGCGCCCCGCCAATTGGCGCCCTCGAACAACGGGGCTTTCAAACCTGTATCCAAGGTTGTCTCGTGCTCTTGGCTTTGGATTTGATGGTACCTTCATTCTGCGCGTGCTTGCCGGATCTGATGGCAAAGCTAAAGATGTGCAAATTATGGAAGGGTTCCCATCCGGGGACAACAAGCTGTTGAAGAAAGAAGCTCTTGGAGCACTACAATTCGAGCCGGGTATCAAGAATGGACAAGCGGCGGATTGTTGGACTATTGTGTCCGCCACCATTCGCCACTAGGATCCTGTCCGAGTATTGGGAGGGGTCGCATGTCACGTGCGCTGTCGATGGTGTTCTTCGTCAGCAGGTACGCGATGACCAAGAGGACCGCGAAATAAAGCCAGGTCTCGATGCGGCGTGCTTGGTAAATCAGCTCAAAGCGAACTCCACGACCTTGCCTCCGACTCCTGCTGCTTGCGGCGTCGACCGATGCGTCCTGCCATCGTGCTGAAATAGACATCTTCGATGTCCGGCTTGGCAGGCTCGAAGTTTGAAAAATTTGCACACATTTACTTATTCAACCGGCGTGCGCCTGTTGTAGGATCGGTATTCATCAGGCATTGTTGGGATCGGCCAGCATGGCAGAAAAGCACCTCTTTCTCTGCAGCGCTGTTGGCGAAAGCTTCCGAGGCTGCTATCCCTTCGCTACCGAGGGCGCGTCGCTACGTAGTTGCCAATTAAGCCTCCGAACACTCCCCCCACCAGGATGTCCGACGGAAAGTGTTTGTGCGCGGACCAGCGTGAAGCGCTGATGGCTGTAGCCATGCCGTACGAAACCAGAGCAAACCATTTTGGACATTTGGGAGTTCGGGCGATTGCCATAGCGACCGCCCAGCTGTTCATCGTGTGTCCGGAAGGGAAGCTCTGGCCTCCCTTCCAGAACCTTCCATGCCCGTCGCCTTCATCCGGCCTCTCCCGGCCGGTGGCGCCTTTGATGGCATAGTTGACTATGACCGCATTCGCCAGAGCCTCCAGGGAATTTCGCCCGATCTGCGTAAAATGGGGTTTGTGGATAACTTTCCCCCCCACCAGCGGCCCTCCCGTCACAAAACCCAAGGTGTAGACGGCGCCAAATTCAGCAAATCGCCTGGACCATTTGACCTGGTCCGGCGTATTGGGCAAATAATTCGCTGTTTTATAATCGGTGGCCATGAGCCCTGCAGTGCCGGCGGCAAGCGGCAGCGCAAGGGTGAACAACTGCCGCCGGTTCATTCGTGCGGGACTGGTCCAGATAGCCTTTTCATCCTTCCAGATGTCGCGCAGAAATTCGCCTGCGACGGAATGGCGCTTCGCTGTTGCAGCATCATCAGGCACAAGGTGGATATCATTGACCTTTGGAGTTTCGGGTATGGATGAATCCTGACACCAAGCCGGAGGGCTCGCGAAAAGAACGTAGAGCAGAAGCATTCCACTGAGGAGCGGTGAACATACAAATCGTCGCATTACCATTACCATTCCCTTTCAAGGCCTGCAACTTGCGCGTCAGAGCCTTTCTTTCGTAAAAATACAGTCACGGTTTTTCTTTCATCCATCCCTGCATGGATCTTTGCCGCTATATAGTCCCCTTCTTCAATCGAGGAAAACTGGTTTGGCAGGCGGAATGACGATTCCCCCGGCAGAGGTGCAAGTACACCGGTATCATTGTCGAACTTAAACCAGGAAATACGGTATTGAAGAGCGGCGCGGAATTTATATCGTACCGCCAGGTCCTCAAAGAGCAGTTCCCCATCGCGGACCAGGAAATTATCCAGAGGAAGGATCGTGGAGAGGTAGCTGCGGCCGATCTTATCCCGGCGCTGGATTAATGTTTTCGACAGATCCTCAACCACACGCGGATCGCTGAATTCCCCGGTCTCCACCAAGGCTCGGATGTCTTCGTCCGTGAATGCGAGAACAATCTTGGCGGCCCAGTATTCATCATCCGGCCGGCGATTGAGAAAAGCCGGATTCGGGTAATTGGGCTTCCAGAGCTCCGGATCGAAAATTTCAGACTCAATCCTTCCTTCCGCTTTCAACGCGGGGTAACGGGCTCGTTCCCACTCAGGAGAGATAAGGCTCAGGCTTAAAATCGGTTTGAGTAAACCACCGGGCTTGGGGATCTGATATTCGTGGCCAAGGCGCGCATCTTTGGGAGCATCGCCATCGCTGCCGAACGCTGAGCCGAAATCGATGAGGAAATGACGGACGAACGAGACGCCATTCTCCTGGATCAGTGTGTTGAGGGAATTGGAGGCTTTGGCATCGGTGTGGTTCAGCCATGCGCAAAATACAGACAACCCGCGAAGATCACGCCGATTTTCATGTGGAATCAGATCATTTGGATCATCCGAACGCGCGCTCTCATACCGGAAGGGTCCCAGGCTCTTGCCGGGAATTGCCAGGCTCGCTACCACCCGGAAAGAACCATCCGGCAAAAGCGGCGCCTTGGCCATAATGTCAGAGAAATCCCTAGCCGTCATTTTCCGTGACAGCTGGTCGTTCAGCGCAATTTTTGCGGTCTTGTCGATCGCCCAATCGGTTTTTCGAATTCTGAGAATATAATTTTCAGGTGTGTTATAGCCGATGGCGTAGAAAAATTTCGATCCCATAACCTCGGCGCCCGTATTCAGCTCCGGATTCGTTAGCGGGTCCGGCTTTACAAAGAAGAGGCGTCCCTTGGCATCTCTTATCCTGAATCCGGGAGTGATTCCATCAGTTTTGGCGCCGATGATTGTAAACGGAGGCTGCGGCGCATTTTCGTTGCCCGGCCCACGCTGCAATTCAGCTCTAGTCATTGGTGTCCGGCCATGCCGGTTCGTAAACCATGCGCTGTCGGGAACCTCTCCAATAGTATTGATTCCCATTGCGGGGACGGGATTTTGCGGCGCCGGCCTACTGCTCTGATAGAGGTAATCGTACATCTCGAAGACTGGGGCTCTTTTGATTTCGCCGACGCTCACGGGCTTCGGATCCGCCTGGAGTGGATCATCAGGGTAAAACTTTATTGCTTGTGAGGCGCTTATTCCCGTGAGAAGCAGTCCTGCGACCGCGCTCAAAAAACATAGTCGAACAATAGCCACAGCTTGGCCCCTTCATGACTGAAAGCGGTGTCTAAGCGAAAAACGACGGCATCCCTCGTTTTAAACCGAAAACCGAACCCCGCATCGTGCTGCAGTTTATCGAAGTCGAAATCCCCATCGCGGTGAAAAACCTTGCCGGAGTCTAAAAACAAGGCGGCGTCCATCAGGGTGAAGATCTCCCACCGGTACTCCGCATTAAGCAGAAACAGGTTGTTATCGTAGAAGCGATAGCGCCCGTAGCCGCGAAGAGTTGAACCGCCTCCCAATGTCGGCTGCATGTAGAATGGAACGACGTGATCCGCATCGGGATATGTCAGAACGGTTCGCGCACGCAAGGCGATAATCCGCTTTTTGTTGAAGAACGAGATGTAATGCTCAATGGATTCGTCGATCTGCCGGAAGGAAAATCGATCGTGCTTTTCGTCGCGAAAACGGCTGAGCCTCACGAGGAGATACGTGCCTGCATGTGGATCGCGAGGCCTGTCGCGGGAATCCACCTCGATAAAAGGTGTCGTGTGCAGGTAGTTTGTCTGGATGTCGATGCCGGGCGCCGCTTTCGGAGAGTACTGTTTTTCAGTGGAATTGCTGTCGCTGGATTGACCGCGTCCGATATTGATCCATTGATATCCGGAGATGATTCCAACTTTGAGATAGCGTCCTATCGGCTTGAGGGCTAACGAAAAATCAAAGGAATTCTCTTCGCGCCGGTAGTTGGTGTGCCCCGCCTTCTGAGAATCAGGACCGGAACCATAATAATCCAAAGAATTTGCATCCACCCGGCGCCCATAGAACCTCAGGTCCACGAATCGCCGTGCAATATTGGGGAATCGCAACTCGGCGTCGATCAGGTGCCATAAATGGTCTGTACTTATCGCCGATGCCCGGAAGATTAGATTTCCATGGATCAGATCCGGCCGGAGGTATTCGGGACCCAGCCCAAACCCGCCGCCACTCGGCGTCCCCCCCAGGCGAAGATGCAAGCCCGGAATACCGCCTACGTATTTGTTCGTGGGATTCTCGCCGATATATTTTTCAAGCCAATGCTCTGCTTTGTCAGGCTTCGATGGCGAAAGGTTTTCGGCCTTCTTCCTCTGCTGTTCCTGAATCTGCTCCATCCGGCTGCGCGGCTGAGTGGCGATCGCATCCAGGGAGGGATCTGCAAAGCCTGGCTGGATTAAGAAAAATGCAAGCGGCAAAACCATGAGCACAGGCAAAATAAGCTTCAACCACTTTTTCATTCAGCACGCCCGCGCACGCATCTACCGATTTCCCGAATAAAGCTTCAACACCGACATATGCGCCAACAGAAGCTGGTGCAGTGGAATTGCAAAATGCAAAGCCTTCTCCTCACCGCTTCTATAACAAAGGTAATATTTGAATGGCTGTTTGTGAAGTGGAATTTCATAACGGAGGAAGGAAGGTTAAGGCAAATCAGGGATTTGGTGTTAAATGAATATCTATCTTTGATTTCATAAAGCTGTCAAAATATTGGTATACAAATTTTTTGAGCGAGCCATGGTTGGGAAAAGAATAGTAGCCATACTGTTTCATTTCCTGATAGGCAAGGTCCGCGGTCCAGGAATCCTGTGTTATTCGATAGACAGCAGTCATGGCACCGGTTCTATGCCGTCCGCCGGCGCAATGAACGAACACCGGCCAAAGATCAGAATCGCGGACAAGCTTTAAGAAATATTCCGTTTGCTGACTGGTTGCAGGGCGTGTGGACGACAGCGGGATATTGAAATACCTCAAATCCGCATTTTGAGCCCAATTCCTCGCCTGCACGGGCCCGTCTTCTTGAAGATCGATAATGGTCCGGATTCCCATATCCCTTAGAATAAAGAACTCCCTCTCTTTAGGCTGACCGCCACGATAATAGTGTTCATTGATTTTCCCAAATTTTTTGATATCAACGACGCCGCTGTTTTCACCCTTTGAGTATGGGACTTCTCCCAAGCCGGAAAATACAGCCGCCAGCGAGAGAAACAAAAGCAGCGGATTAAATCGTGAATATGTTTTCATATTGAAATAATGCTTGGTTCGGTAGAAGGTTTCAAATTTTTGTGGCTACTTTTCAAGCTATAAATACTAATGAGAGGACGCGGACCTCGCGTTTATTTTTCGTCCTCACAGCCAGGATTATGCTAATTGGCGCTTTCGATAAAGCTTCTGAAATCCGGCAGCTCTAAGCAATCGCCATGGGTATGCATCACATAAATGGATTCTGAATTTTCACCCCCAAGGTACTTGGGCCGGAGCTAGAAAGAACGGGAGCCATATCGGGATCAATAGAACCACGTTTGCGCTGACGCAAAATGCGTCCTGATTGATCAACCAGATTAAAATATTGAGTTTCCTGAAAAAATATGAATAAAAGCGGAATTAAGGCCATGATTTTGTTCCCCAAAAGTGTGGTCGGTTCAGCCGGAGTGGCGGACGCCGGGGAGGCCGACGCCGGGGGCAGGGCGCTCGCGCAAAACGTCCCTGCGGAAGCGGAACAGCTCAGCAGGGCGTCCGCCGGTCTTGGAAACATAGCGCGCTGTCCCTTCCACCAATCCGCCGGTTTCCACGAGACGCCGGAGGTTCTGTTTGTGTAGGCGAACGCCTGCAAGGGCTTCGACAAGCCGCTGCAGCTGCAACAACGTAAATTCCGAGGGGAGCAGTTCGAAAACCACAGGGCGGTATTTCAATTTGCCGCGGAGTCGTCCCAGCGCCGTGGCCACCATGCGACGGTGGTCCAGAGCCATTGGTCGTCCCAGACTCTGAATCCAGGAAGACTGTTCAAGAAATTTGGCGGATTCTTCGGATTGCGGACTTCTGTCGCGCGAGGATTCCACCGCGAGGTCCACTTCATAAAGAAGCTCATAGCGTTCCAGAACCCGTTCAGGAACCCAGGGAGCGCCCTTCAGTCCAAAAATGATATCGCTCCGTTCTCTTCGCTCCTTTCGAGCCTGTATTTCAGGAGCGCTCTTGACCCAGCGGTCAAGAGCGGGCTCAATATGTTTTTCTATCACCTCAGGCCTGCCGCCGCGCCAGTCTTCCCATGGAAGAAACAGGTACCATTCCCGCCAGTGAGCGCCGGCGGTGCCGGAAGGTTGTCCTTCCCGCTCCAGAGCCAGATAGGCTACCGAAACGACTCGCGGCCCCCCTTCGACTTCGGACGGGTCCCGGTTACGGTTGCCGAACGTATAGAGCTGCTCGACATAACCCAATTCCAGGCCTGTCTGGTCCCGGACCCAGCGGCGTAATCCAAGTTCCAATGTGCGATCGCTGGAGGGATCAAACGGTCCGAAGGGGATCGCATCCGGCGATTCATTCCAGGGTGCGCCCGTGAAGGTTTGGCTCAGCTGGCGGGCCAGTGAGTGTTCGGCCCGCTTGACGGTCAGGATGAGAGGAGTTTCTTTCGTGACCGCAACAATGACCGCATTCAGACCAATGATTACGGGCGGATACAAGATTTCTCCTAATTAGCCACTATTTGAGCTCTTTGTTCGAATACCCCAGAATACGCCGGGCTATTACCAGCCGGTTGATTTGTCCGGTTCCCTCAAACAAGTCGCTGACTTTCGCATCCCTCATCCATTTCTCGAGCAGCAGCCGGCGCGAGTATCCCATCGCCCCCATCAACTCGACCCCCTTCTGCGTTATTTTGGTGGCGACCTCGCCTCCTTTGATTTTAGACATCGAGGATTCGAGAGTATTGGGCTTGCACTGATCCACGAGCCATGCAGCCTTCACAACCAGCAGCCACGCGGCCCTCAATTGAGCTTCCATGTCGACAATATCCCGCTCGAGCGAAGAAAGAAGGTTGCGCGGGACGCCGTAACGAATTGTAATCCCGTTCAGGGCAAGTTGCTCCTTGAGAAAATCCAACGTCGCGCGGGCGACCCCCACTCCGCTGGCAGCCGCGGCGGGCCGGGCTGTATCGAATGTGGCCATGGCGCCCTTGAATCCCTTGGTCATGTGGCTGCCCAGCATGTTATCCAATGGGACCCGGCAGTCCTCAAGAAGTACCACCGCCGTGTCGCTTGCCCTTAGTCCCAGCTTATTCTCCAGTTTTGCGATCGTAACGCCGGGCGTTTTGGATTCGATAAGGAAAGGTCTTATTGCTGACCGGCCGGCGGAAGGATCGATAGTGGCCCAGACAACCATAACTCCGTCCGATTCGATCATTGCCTTTTTGGCGCTGGTAACAAAAAGCTTCTCGCCATTAAGGACCCAGCTGTCTCCGTCTTTCACGGCCCGGGTGCGAATCGAGGATGAATCCGAACCGCAATGAGCTTCCGTAAGCGCCATGCATGTCCACGTGGGTTTATCGCCCTGAAACCTATCTCTCAGCCGCGCTTTCTGCTCTTCGGTTCCGGCGGTATTGATGGCGTTTCCTCCAAGGGCTGGCCACGGCAAACACATGAAAAAACCGAAATCTCCCCAGGAGATCATTTCGGTGGTGTGCATTTGCAGCATAAACGATTCGTCCGGGACTACGGATCCAGGCATCAAGCTGTCCAGCTTTTTGCGTGCAGTGTCCCAAATAAACCTGGCGAAATCCCATGGCAATTCATGCTCATGTTCATAGTCGTCATAATAGCGCGCGTTCGGCCTGATTTTCTCGCGCGCAATGGATTCCGCATACTGTTGTTGTTCTTGAATCAGCTTCGAATTTTCAAAACTAATCATTCAAATACCCCAATTACCATTTACGATTTACGATTGTACTCATACGTATGATTGCAATCGTAAATCGTCAATCGTAAATCGTAAATCAAATGATGGAGATGCCTTCCAGGATTCCGAAACCGCGCGCATTGCGCAACCAAAGCTCTACCGGGTAATCCCGAATATATCCGTACCCGCCGAGGAACTGGACAGCCCTGTCGGTTATCATAAGCGAAATATCGCTCGTATAATTCATCGCCAGGTATGCTTCTTTGGTGGCGTCCTGCCCGTGATCCAGGCGCCAGGCTGCTTCCCAAACCAGCAATCGCGCGGCTTCGATCTCCGTTATCATTTCAGCGAGTGTGAATGCGATCGACTGGCGTTGTGCAATCGCCTCGCCGAAGGCTTTTCTTTGTTTTGTATAATCCAGCGCGAATTCGTAAGCGGCGCGCGTGACTCCCAAGGCCATTGCCGATAGTGCCACTCTTGACGAATTCAGCAAAACAGGGAAATTGCATCCGGCTTCGCCCCCCAAACGCTGCGAGGCGGGAATTGTGCATTCCTTCAGTTCCACGCCGTAAAGAGGCAGAGCGCGAATCCCCATGTTTTGTTCGCGTTCTTTCACGATCAGTCCCTGGGAATTTTTCTTTATGAGAAATCCTTGGCAATTCCCATCAAGGGAAGCATAGATCAGCATCCAATCGGATTGTTCGGCAAACGGAACGTTGCACTTGACGCCGGACAGGACGTACTTCCCATCCTTTTTAACCGCAGTCGTTTTGGGCGCGTTCGGATCAAAATCGAAGCGCGGTTCCATGAGTGCCGCGGAACCCGGGATATAGGCATCGGTGCAGAAGAGCGGCAGCAATTCCTTTTTCTGTTCTTCGGACCCGCATAGCAAAATGGGAAGCGCGACCAGGTTCGGAGCTGTCAGTGCCAGCGTGGCGCTAAGATCGCCCCATGCCAGCTCCTCGGCTGCCAAAGTCCACGTTAACGCCGAACGCTCGCCAAACCCCCCATATTCCTCCGATATGCTGGCGGGCAGTAAACCCAGTTCCCATCCAGCCTGCATCCATTCCGGGGCCGGTTCACTCTTCTCGTCCGCATCCCGCATGCGGCTGCGGAATTCTTTTAGTGCAAGTTTCTTCGCAGCGTTGATCATGATTTTCTGTTCGTCTGTCGGTTCAAATGAATACATGTTTCACCCTCAAGTAACCTAAACTAGAATCATCGGGGTCGGGGTCGGTATCGGTATCGGGGTCGAAGCTTTGAAAAAGACGACCCCGATACCGATACCGACCCCCGACCCCGATCAACTCATTTCGCGGCAGCGAATTTCTTTGCTGTAAAAAACTCCTGCCAGCCTGTCGAAAACCTGAGCCTTTTCGGATGTATAAAAATCACGCCGGCCTTGCCTTGAACAACGGCTTTCGATCTCGGGATGCCGCTGCAAATAGGCGGCGAGGCTTTCTGCGACAATCGGTCCCTGCGAGATGATCGAAACGCCCTCGGGCAGATACTTTCTAATTTTCTTTTCCAGAAGCGGATAATGCGTACATCCAAGAATGACTGTATCGATCAGACGGTCCGCCCCGAGAAGCCGCCGGATATGTTGTTGGACGAAATAATCCGCTCCATCGCAATCAAACTCACTGTATTCGACCAGTGGTACCCACATCGGGCATGCTTCCTGCACCGCAGTGATATCCGGAAAATATTTCTTTATTTCTATCACATACGACTCGGAAGCGACCGTTCCGGAAGTAGCCAGGATGCCGATATGCCGCGATTTTGTCAGCGCGCCTACCAATTCGGTGACCGGCCTGATAACGCCCAGAACCCGCCGCTCCGGTGCGATCCGCGGCAGGTCCTTTTGCTGGATGGTGCGAAGAGCTTTTGCGGAAGCGGTGTTGCAGGCCAGTATTGCCAGGCGGCAGCCCCGCTTGAACAACCACTGAACAGCTTCCAGCGTGTAGGCATAAACGGTTTCAAAGGACCTTGCTCCATAGGGAGCCCGCGCATTATCCCCTAAATAAAGAAAATCATATTGAGGGAGACTGCGCTCAATTTCCTTGAGGACCGTCAATCCTCCGAATCCTGAGTCGAAGACGCCGATAGGACCTTGCTTATTGTCAGTCATGGTTTTTCACCGGGAGCGGCATCTCCGGGCGTCAGTCTCAGCATGTCGAAAAAATCCTTGATAATGCGGGCCGTAAGGCCCCAGATCTGATAAGTTCCGAAAGTATAAAAATATACGTCTTCTCGGTTCTGCCAGGCTCTTTTCTCAATTCGCAGCAGGTTTGGATCCAGGAATATTTTGAACGGGACTTGGAGGACTTCGGCAACTTCGCGAACTTGAGGGAATGTTTCGAAAGGCTCTGCGATGAATCCTGCGAAAGGGGTCACGCGGTATCCGGTAACAGAAATGTAATCGTGAAATTTCCCAAGGGGTTCAATTTTGTCCTCTTCGATCCCAACCTCTTCAAAAGTCTCTCTGAGAGCGGTTTTCAGAAGAGCTTCATCCCTCTCCCGCATGCCCCCCGGAAATGATATTTGACCTTTGTGTGTTTCCACCTCCTGGGTCCGAAGCGTGAGCAGGAGATGATATGCGCCTTTGATCTTGAATATAGGCATAAGAACGGCGGCTTCCCGCGTGTAGCCGCCGGTCATATCCCTGGCCTCCAATGCCGCGAGGCAACTGCGAATATGATTTATTAATTGCATGTGAGACATTTACTCATTTTTGTTTCTTCATAAATTTCGGCAATTCTCTGGAAAGCGCGATGCGCCGCGCCACGATTGCGTTCGAGAATTGCATGGGCCGCCGTGCCCAGAGCTTCACGCTCTTGCGAATTGTGCAACAGCTCCGAAAAAACTTCCATCAATTGCTGAATCTGTTGACTCTTATTTTCTTCGCCCGCAGCAATCTGTCGGATTCCGCCGTAAGTGAGGAATTCCTCCGCAACCGATCGAAAATTTTCCATATAGGGCCCGATTACAATGGCTTTCGAATGTCGCGCCGGCTCCATAATGCTGTGCCCGCCGCGGCGGATCAGCGTGCCTCCGATAAAGACCAGTGTGGCAAATCTGTAAGCCGCCGACAATTCGCCCATTGAATCCAGGAGGAGAACGTCCGGATTCGGCGGACCACTGGCGCCGTCTGTTCTTCTCCGGACTTTGAAGCCGTTGTCTGCTGCCAATTGAGCGACGGCGTCGAACCGTTCGGGATGGCGGGGCGCCAGCAGAAGCCGGGTATTCTCCAATTCCGGCAAACGCCGGATGCCCCGAAAGGCAGCGAGCAGGATCTGTTCCTCTTCGGGATGGGTGCTGCCTGCGACAATCAGGGGAGCATTAGCAGTTCCCAGGTCAAAAGCTTTTTGCAAACCGCCGGCCAGTTCTTGTTCCGACTGCGTCCCGGCCATGTCCCCATCGAATTTGATATTTCCCGTCATCACGACTTTCCCGGCCGGTGCGCCAATCTGGAGGATGCGGTTTGCATCTTCCTCGGACTGCATCATCAGAATCCTGTAGTTTTGAAAAACCCTGCGAAGAATCGGCCTTGCCCAGCGGTAGTATCGGAAGGATGAAGCCGAAATTCGGCCGTTGACCAGAACGACCGGAATGCCTCGGAGACGAGCTTGATTGACGGTGTTGGGCCAGATCTCCGTATCCACGATCACCAGCATGGCAGGCCGGATCCAGTCGAGCACGCGCCGGGAGATAGACGCAAGATCGATCGGGAAATAGAAAGTGTTGCCCTTGCCGTAATCCGCAAAGCTTCGGATGGCAACCTGCTGTCCCGTGCTGGTGATGGTTGAAAAAACAAAGCGCATTGCCGGAAAATTTTTGTGTAAGGAACTGACAAGTGCCTGCAGGCTCAGGGTTTCCCCAACCGAACAGGAATGGAACCAGATGGTTTCCCGGCCGTCAAACCTCAACGTTTCCGGCAAGCGCCCAAGACGCTGGGAGAGACCGGGGAGACGTTTCTGGTATCGCCAGGCCCTGTAGGCAAAGGCTGGGATCAGCAGGACGCCCCAGAATACCATCAGAAGGCTGTAGCAAAAATACATCGCGACCTCAGGAACCATTTCTCAGCAGGAACTCAGCCGCCTTATTCAAATCGGCTTCCGTGTCGACGCCAATGGTGTCGAAGGGCGTTTCACAAACCAGAATGTCTATCCCGTTTTCCAGCAATCGCAGCTGTTCGAGTTTTTCAGTGAGTTCGAGCGATGATTGAGGCAGGTTGTGAAACAGAGCCAGAGCTCCCCTTGTATAACCATAAAGGCCGATGTGTTTGTAGAACTTGATACCTCCACTAGCATCCCGGTTGAAAGGAATCGGCTGACGCGAAAAATAGAGCGCGCGTCCCTTGTTGCCCGTCACCACCTTTACGCAATTTGAGTCCTGTGCCTCGGCGAAGTCAATCGCAACTTTCAGCGTTGTGACCTCCGCTTCTCGCGCGAGAACCGGGCGGAGCAGCAGTTCTATGTGTTCCGCCCGCAGCGTGGGCTCATCCCCCTGCAGGTTTACATAAATGTCGCCGTCGGTCCGCTCCATTACCTCATGCAGCCGGTCGCTGCCGGAAGAATGCTGCGCGGTCATAATCACCGGGATTCCATGGGTAGCGCAGTATTGCCGCACTTTTTCACTGTCGGTTGCGACAAAGAGTTTGCTTAGCAGCGGTGATTCCCGGGCTCTTTCATAAACCCAGTGCAGCATCGCCTTATCGCCGATGCTGCGCAGAACTTTCCCTGGAAGCCTTTGTGATTCGAATCGAGCAGGAATTACACCCAGAATTTTTAAACGAGTTTTCATTGTCTTACTCTGGAAAGAGAAACCCATTATCCCATAGGAAGGGTGCCCGAGCTGGAAAATTTGTTGGTTTCCAAAACGCACCGCAGAGACGCAAAGAATAGAGTATATAAGTCTATGCGATCTCAGCGACCTCTGCGTCTCAGCGGTGAAAACGTCCTTTCGATCTGCTGGGCGGTGTATATTATGCTGGATAAACTTGGTGTATGAGGATAGCGCAATGCAGAAGATTTACCGTTTTCCGATTCTTGGGATTGCAATCTTCGTTGTGCTTTTCGGCACATCTCGATTGTCCGGCTTTCAGATTCACGTCGAAAGCGCTCTAGTTACTGTCCCTGTGATAGTCAGTGATTTGCAGGGAAGGTTTATCCCCGAATTGAAAGCCGATGATTTTAGACTTTTTCACGACGGCGCGCCGGAAAAAATTTCTCTGTTTCTCACTTCGGATGAACCCTTTAAAATTGCGCTCTTACTCGACACCAGCATGAGTACCACAACAGTCCTGGGTAAGATCCAAAAAGCCGCCCGGCGGTTTCTTCTGCAAATGCGCCCCAATGACCTAGCGATGGTCGTGAGCTTCGACTCGGAGGTTCGAGTTTTGTGCCCTCTCAGTTCCGATCGCAGGGAACTCGAAAAAGCTATCGAAACGGCTGAAACCCGAGGGTCAGGAACCAAATTACGGGATGCAATCCTTCAAATTCAAAACCGGTTCCGATCGTTTTCGGGTCGAAAAGCCATAGTACTGCTGACCGATGGGGATGACCACGGCAGCGTTGTTAAGGCGCCCGAGCTTCGGGATGCGGTCCTGTCCTCCGGCACATTAATCTATTCCATTTTTTACAGTATTGATTACCGGGAATTGATGAAGGAACTCGGAGCGCCTCCGCGCATGCCATCATCGTCGCGAAAGGTACAGGAAACCAATGCGATCTGGGCTGAGCAGGAAAGGAAATCGTCGCTGTATCTGCAAGATCTCGCGGAATTGTCAGCGGGGCGTTTTTATAGAAGCAAGGTGACAGAGTTCGATCAGGCCTTCAAGCAGATCTCTGATGAACTGCACTCGCAATATCTTATCGGATTTTATCCGGACAGGTCCAAGCTGGATGGAAATCTGCATTCGCTGTCGGTGCAGGTCAATCTGCCGGGAGTGACGGTGCGGAGCAGGCCAAATTATAAAAGCCAGTGATCCATGGATTCGTTTATAATCCCGGCATTATGGAAAATCAGCTTCTTGTCGATTGGCAGCCTGCCAAACCAAAACCCATCTGGAAAACCTGGAAATGGATAGGACTGGCGCTTTTTGCGCTGGCGATATTGCTGAAGAGATGGCTGCCGGGAAGCTTGATCACAATTGGCCATCTTTGCGGCACGATTGTTCTGGTCAATCTTTTATTTCTGCTTTTTCGCAGGTTGCGGGACCGCTTTTTCTGGCGGGTACGCAACCGGCTCCTGGCCGCCTTTGTATTCTCAAGCCTTATCCCTTTGCTGCTTATCATTGGAATGATTTTCGCCTCGGGATGGATGCTCGCAGGACAATTATCGGCAAACTACCTTTATGAATCCCTGCGCGATTTGGCTGGGGAACTGACAGCAGTGAATCATCAGATCGGCCATAGGTTAGCGTCCAGGGCTCCAGGGGAATTGAAGGCAATCACAGAGGAGTTATTTAAAACACACAAAAGCCAATTCCCGAATTTGGAGGCATGTCTTTTTCGAAAAGACCCGAACGAAGGATTTATTATGCTGCAATCCATTGGAGGATCGCAGCCCGCCAAGTCAAGCAAGGCCGGGTTTTGGAACAAAATCTCAGGCAGGTTTGAAAACGTGCTCGACAAAAATGGGCGCCTCTTCATCACCAGTGTTCAACCGGTTTATGGTGCCAATGAACTTTTTCTGGAGATATCGGCTCCCATCGACGAAAACATTCAGCGTCGGCTTGCCGCAGAAAAATCGATCTATGCAATTTTCCAGGTGCGTGAGAACAGAAGAGTGTACCAGAACGGGCGCTGGCGTAAGGTCTCTACCGACAATGCAGATGCGGCTGTTTCAGATACTGAGAAGGAGCGGCTATCCAATCTGATCACCGAATTACGGCGCAATGATTTACGCAGCATGGTTTCATGGGGCATGGTTCCTGACTTCATGAATTTCGAATCCGGCAAAACCGAAACAACCAAATTTGTATTGATCAACGTTCCCTTCCGAACTCTTTATGGCGCCTATTTTGCGGGCAATTCGGAATGGGGATATGTCATCCTGGCTTCCCTGGGAGCCATGATCCTGATGCTGGGAATGGCCGAACTCGGATCCATGGTTATTGGCATTGCCATCAGCCGGAAAATAACGCAATCCATTCATGACATGTACCAGGGAATGCTGGCATTGAAGGAAGGCAACCTGCAGCATCGCATTCCGGTCCGCCGCCACGACCAGATCGGACTGCTCGCGCACTCGTTCAATCAGATGAGCACCTCCATTAAACACTTGCTGGAGGAAGTCACGGAAAAGAAGCGGCTGGAACAGGAACTCGAGATTGCCCGGCAAGTGCAGGCAACCCTATTCCCCAAACAGCTCCCTCAGCCAAAAGGCTTGAGGGTATTTGGTGGCTGCGTGCCGGCTCAGGTTGTCAGCGGCGATTATTATGATTTTATTGCGGAGGGCGAATCGCGTATCCACATCGTTGTGGCGGATATCAGCGGCAAGGGAATCTCGGCGGCCCTGCTCATGGCCAATCTGCAGGCGGCCATGCGCAACCAGTTCCTGTCGTTCAAAGAGGCCGGACCAGAGGAAATGGAAAAAGCCCTGGCCCTGGTAATGTCGGAGCTGAATAGCCAGGTATATCGCAACAGTCCTTCGGAAAAATATGCGAGCTTATTCGCGAGCGTCTATGACGTCAATAGCCGCACATTATGTTATTGCAATGCCGGACATCTTCCCCCGATTCTTCTATCAAACGGCAACACATTGAAGCTCGAATCCGGAGGCATGGTCCTGGGGCTTTTCCCAGAGGCCGACTACTTGGCCCAGACCGTAATCCTGGCTCCCGGCGCATTACTGGCGATCTATACGGATGGCATTACCGAAGCCGCCAATGACAAGGATGAAGAGTATGGAGAAGAACGTTTGCAGGCTGTTTTGAGAGAATCCTGCAGCCAGCCTCCGGAAGTTATTTACGCCGCAGTGGTGGAACGGGTTCGCCAGTGGCAGGGAGATCTGAAACAGCAGGATGACATGACGTTGATCATAACCAAATCAGAATAGATACGGAGAGCCTGGATGTCTCGCGAATTCAGGATAGGCGAGTGGTTGGTTGAACCCAATTTGAATTGCATCACTCGAGGGGGCCGGAGAATTTCGGTCGAGCCCAAGGTTATAGACGTTCTTGCATATCTGGCCGAGTACCCAGGGGAGGTGCTTTCAAAAGAACAGATTATCCAGGCCGTATGGCCGGATACACATGTGAGCGATGAGGTTCTTCGCTACTCCATATCAGAGCTGCGCAGAGCTTTCAAAGACGACGCCCGGAATCCCCGCATCATCCAAACTATATCGCGAAGAGGGTATCGCCTGATTGCGCAGGTATCAAAGAAAAGTCCCACGGCCGCGTCTGTTGGATCCATCGCTGTTTTGGCTTTTGTCGATCTCAGCGCTGCCAAAGATCAGGAATATTTTTGCGATGGGATATCCGAAGAAATTATGGACAACCTGACGCGCTTGAAAGGTTTGCGTGTTGCATCCCGGACATCGTCTTTTGCCTTCAAGGGGAAGTCCGAGGATGTGCGCGCGATCGGAAGAAAACTTGGCGTTACCACGGTCCTGGAAGGAAGTGTTCGAAAGGCAGAAAATCACCTTCGCATTTCCGTACAGCTGATCAGCGTGGGGGATGGCTGTCATCTTTGGTCGGCGCGCTATGACAGGGAGTTGAAAGATGTCTTTGCCATCCAGGATGAGATCGCCCGAAGCATTGTGGCGACTCTTAAAATAACTTTGTCTCCTCAAGAAACTGTTGCCTTAAAAAAAGCTCCAACGTCCGACCTGAAAGCCTATGATTACTATCTCCGAGGCCGGCAGTTCTTTTATCAGTACACAAGGAAGGGGATGGAGTTTGCTTTGAAAATGTTTTCCCAGGCCATTGAACTGGATCCGGAGTTTGCCCGGGCTTATGCGGGAATCGCCGATTGTTGTTCTTTCCTGTACATGTATGCGGGAAGCCACGACAAACACCTCGACCAGGCCGATACTTCAAGCAGAAAAGCTTTGGATTTGGATATGGATTCTGCAGAAGCCCATGCCTCGCGGGGAGTCGCGCTTTCCTTGAAAAGCAATTACGCCGGAGCTGAAAAGGAATTTGAGGCGGCGATCCGCCTGGATCCGGGACTGTTTGAAGCCTGGTATTTTTATGCTCGTACCTGTTTTGCGCAGGGGAAGCTTGAAAAAGCGCTTCAAATGTATGAGAAGTCAATCGAGGTAAATCCTCAAGATTACCAGGCGCCTCTTCTGTGCGCACAGATTTATTCCGATCTGGGATATCCTCAAGAAGCGGAAGCTTCCCGTCGGCGCGGAATAAAGGCCGTTGAAGCGAAACTGAAATTGAATCCGGATGATGCGCGCGCACTATACATGGGAGCCAACGGCCTGGCCGCGCTCGGGGAATATGAAAAAAGCCTGGAATGGGCGAATCAGGCTCTTCGGATTGATTCTGATGAACCGATGGTTCTCTACAATGTGGCCTGCGTCCAATCGCTGGCGCGCAAATATGACCAGGCGCTCGACACGCTAGAAAAGTCCGTTAAGAAGGGTTTGAAGCAGAAAGGATGGCCGCAGCACGACAGCAATCTCGATCCGCTTAGAAAACTCCCTCGTTTCAAGCAGCTTCTGAAGCAACTGTAGTCCAAATCTCACCGCAGAGCCGCAGAGAGCGCAGAGAATTATTTATATTTTCTCCGCGCTCTCTGCGTCCTCTGCGCCTCTGCGGTGAAAAAACTTCGGAATAGCTAATCAAAAGCTAACAAAACCCTCACAGCAACCTGCGCTCAATCCTCCTATAAGTAAAGGTGAACAGAGCGGAACACCAAAGCCCATGTGGGAATTGGAAGCCGCCAAATCCCAAAGGAGGATTTATGAAAAGGAATATGGCTCTTCTGGCTTTCGTTGCCGTGATGGTATCCAGCGTCGCATTCGCAGGTATGGGGGTTCACCTCAATGTGAACATCCCGTTCGCATTTTATGTCGAAGACCAGCTTTTGCCTGCGGGTGAATACAGTTTCGAAATGGGCGGCAGCTCCATCGTGATTCGTGCGAAGGACGGGAAAGGAGTCCGGCTCCTGACTACGATAAACAGTGTGAATGAAAACAAATCCTCGGATTTTCTGCAATTTAATCAAGCAGGGGACAAGCTCTTTTTATCCAGCGTGGCTGCCGGCAGCTATAAAGCAAGTGTCAAAGCGGTAAAGACAGAGCGGGAAGTGAAAGCACAAATTGAAAAGGTCCGGCAAGTCACTTTTGCGGCTAAGAAATAAGGGTGAGCAGAATCCCAAGGGACGTGGAATACGCGGAGCACGCGGAAAAACAAAAAGGCCGGCTGAAAGCCGGCCTTCCGTAAACAGAACACCTGCGGATTCGATTAGAACAGGAATCGAATTCCGAAAGTCATGGTGCGAGGCGTGATACTTGAATTCTTGGTCGCATCCCCAAAAGTGCCGGAATCATCAATGTAGACGTCAGGCGTGCCCAGGAATGGAGTATTGAAAACATTTGTCACTTCCCAGCGAAGCTGTAAACTCGTTCTCTCCGCCTTGAGATTGATTTTCTTGTACATGGCAAAATCGCCGCGAGAGAATATCCCCGCGCGTTCGGTATTGCGCCCTGAACCAAATGGCGTTTTGAATTTTTGCTGCGCGCCGTCATCATTGGCGATGAAATGAACTTTACTAAAAGCGATGGGAGTCTCAGTTCCATCATTATAGT
>JAHFUH010000795.1 GCA_023265215.1 Acidobacteriota bacterium | reverse complement strand
GTTGAATCTTCAAATAGCCAAAATCCTGGGAACCGGTTAACTGGGCTTCCTCTTTCACCGCCAATTTCTTTTGATCGCGCATTCGGGTGGCGAGAACAGAGCCCTCTCCTGTTCCAAGAATTGTTTTCAAAACTTCCAGTGCAAGGTAATCGTCCGAATTGAATCCGGGAGTATGAAATCCGAAGAGCACGTATGGCTCCTGGAAATTTCCGCGCATCCCCTTATATCGAAATCCATTTTGAGCTCCCGATATGCTTACGGGAGTGATTGATTTTGTTTCCGGAAATGGTTTGTCGTAGATTCGCGCCACTTCATTGAGCAGGTCGCCGGAGCTGACATCCCCCGATATTACAAGCAGAATTCGAGATGGAGAGTACATCGTTTTGTAAAAACCGGCCATGCTTTCGCGTGTAATATCGCGCAGGCCGCTGCTTAAAATATAGTCCCATTTCCCCATCCTTGCCTGGTCAAAGCTCAATTCCATAAGCTTTTCGCCTGCAAATGCCGCCGGCACATCCAACATTCCCCGAGCCTGATCCATCATTAGCCTGGTTTCAAGCTTTAGTGTGTCCTGATTGAAAGAAGGATTCAGCAGCGCATTCGCCTGGATATTTAAAGCCCTTTTCCACTGAGAGGACGGTGCAATAATTTCGAACATAGTGCTGTCGAAATCCACGGAGTGATTCCAGATTCCCCCAAGGGCGTGAACATCTTGAAGCAAAGTTCCCGACGTTCTGTCCGGCGCTCCACGACGAATCATGGATGCGAGAACTGAAGCAAGACCTGGATTTTGCGGCGGCTCATCCAAGAGGCCCGCTCGCACGCGCGCCTGTATCGAAACCACCGGTTGTTCCCTGTATTCATTCACTAAAACAGTTATGCCGTTTTTCAGAACGACTCTTGTGACATAAGGGGTTTCTTCATAGGATTTTGCATGCTGCAGGAAAGGGGCGGACTCAGGACCCTTGGAAGCCTGCCGCGTTTGAGGAAAGGAACTCGCTGAAAACAACAACAGAACAACAAATAGGAACGCTGACCGGGATTGGAATTTTACATTCATGACGGCCTCTTCCCGGCAATAATATCAGATATTTATCTTAGGGCATGCGCAAGAATTGCTTGGCATTTTGCTGCCGGCCCCCAGGCCCGCTGGCTAGGCGCGAGCGACGAGAAATGGGTCCGAAGGCCCAGCCATGCCGGGCTGCATGTAAGGAGCGAGCAACAACACCAGCGGGCCTGCGGCCCGCGTGGGCATCTGCCGCGTTGGCGCTCCTCAACGATGGCACCACATCGCCTGCGTCGCGCCGCCTTGCATTTGCCCACACGGCGCTCGGAACGCGGCCTTTTGTACTTTCACTACGGGCTGCTAGCCGAGCTCATCCACTGCATCAGCGTAAGTCAGAAGCTCTGATAATATTTAGATTCAGAATGTATACGCCATCGGATCGCGTCCCCAGGTAAATTGATAAAGGGTTTTCAGGGTCCTGGACAAGGCAGTAAACGGGGGATTCATTTCCGGGCGAATAAATGAATTCCCAATTTTCACCGCCGTCTGTTGAATAGAAAACTCCGCCGGAGCTCTTGTTGGCAGCCAGAAGTTTATTTCCGGATCCATCCAGAAAGATGACGGAAGATATGTCCAAGCGCATCCTCTCGCCCCCTGCATGTCTCCACTGAATTCCGCCATCCTTCGATTCAAAAAGCCCGGCTGAAGTGCCCGCAAACAAGCGATTGGGATCCACGGGAGAAACGGCCAAACTTCCAACAACTACCCTGTCAGGCAGACCCGAGGAAGCAAGGACATTCCACGTAGTCCCCTTGTCCCGGGAACGAAACAATCCAAGGCTTGTTCCTGCATATACGAGATCGGGAGAGGTTTTCGGCGCCGTGATACACCAGACCTTTGGACTGAACCGATAGCTTGGCGGAACACGAAAATCCATGGCAGCCAAAGAGGTTTTGTAGATCCCCTGATCGGTCCCGGCATAGATGACAGGGCTGGCGGAATCAATTTCCAGGCTGTAAATGGCACGCCTGCCAACCAATCCTGCTAATTTTTGCCAGGGACCGTCTGCTTCAGCTTGCCAGTATATGCCGGCAGAAGTGCCGGCCAAAACTCCGCGGCTCCCCGGAAGTATCAAAAAAGAAAGAATTCGCATACCCGGCTCAATTTGAGATTGAGCCCAGGAACGGGACTTGCCGTCATATCGCAGAAAGCCACCTGCGCCCGAGTGAAGACCGCTAATAAATTGCCCCGGGTTCCTTGGATCCGGGAAAATCCAAGAGATCTGGCGATGCACAAATCCAGCGTTGACTTCCTCCCATTTTTGCCCGCCATTTTCGCTGAGCAGAACCCCATTGTACTCAGTTCCGATTAGAATCCGTCGGCTATTGTCTGGATCAACCTGTATTGTATTCACCGTTACATCCGCAGGCGTCAGACGCTCCCAACTGCCCCCGTCATTAGGGCTTATGAAAAGCCCTTCTGTAGTTCCGACATAGATTATCTG
>JAHFUH010000794.1 GCA_023265215.1 Acidobacteriota bacterium | reverse complement strand
CCATATAGACCATACATTCCAACCCCATCAGTTTGCAGGCACAGGCCATCGCGCTTCCCCATTGTCCGGCTCCAGTTTCGGTGGCGATGCGCTTCACTCCCTCCTTCTTATTCATATACGCCTGCATGAGAGCTGTGTTGAGCTTGTGGCTGCCGACCGGGCTGACATGCTCCGATTTGTAGTAAATCCGGGCCGGCGTGTCGAGCGCTTCTTCTAGGGCCTTGGCGCGAAATACGGGGCTTGGCCGGTAGAGACGATAAATGTCCCGGACCTCATCGGGGATTTCAATCATGCGCTCTTGCGAGACCTCCTGCAGGATCAGACCCATGGGGAAAATAGGAGTCAATAAGTCAGGAGAAACAGGTTCTTTGGTTCCCGGATGCAGCGGCGGCGGAAGGGGCGTTGGCATATCCGGCTGGATATTGTAATAGTGCGTAGGTATTTCAGATTCCGGCAAAGTGATTTTTGTGTCCGTCATATCTCTCCTCCAAGTCAAGAAGGGCGAGCATAACACAGGAATGTGCGGATGTCAGGCTTGCTTGTCCAGGTTTTTGGCTGTAAAGCGCAGCGTTTGCTGCCGCCAAATACGTCGCTAATCTGGTAGAATATGGCAAATCCGACGACAAAGAGGAGGCGGATGATGTCTGAAATCTCCGGCATAAAGCGGAAACGCACGGAAGAAGGTCTGCGCAACGCATACAACTACTCGCGGAGCCTTCTCGAAGCCAGCCTGGATCCTCTGATAACCATCAGCACCGACGGCAAAATCACCGATGTCAACAAGGCCACGGAACTGGCCACCGGCATCCCCCGCGCACGCTTGATCGGCAGCAATTTCCCGGATTACTTCACGGATCCACAAAAGGCCAACGACGGGTATCAGCGTGTATTTGAAGCCGGATTTGTCCGGGATTACCTGCTGACCATACGCCATGTCGCGGGATCCGAAACCGATGTGTTGTACAACGCGACCGTTTACAGAAACGACAAAGGTCAGATCGAGGGTGTGTTCGCCGCGGCGCGGGATGTTACCGAGCTGAAGGCGGCTGAAAGGCGCAGCAATTTTACCAATGCCCTGTTGAAGCTTTTCGCCCAAAAAACTTCACTCAAAGAATACCTCGATTCGGTTTTGCAGGTGATCCAGGACTGGACGAGCTGCCAGGCCCTGGGGATTCGCGTCGTCGACGCCGATCAACGGATTCCTTATGGCTCCTTCCGCGGCTTTTCGCCCGATTTTCTGGCATTGGAGGACAATCTTTCGCTGGCAAACGACAGATGCATTTGCCTGAGGGCGATTGCCCGCAAATTTGAGGCGCAGGACTTTAGCATTCTTACCGCAGGGGGATCCTTCCGCTGCGACAACGGCCCGGCTTTTGTAAGCGGCATGTCCGCTGAAAAGCAGGCCGACTACCGCGGCCACTGCATTAAGTTCGGCTTTACCTCCCTGACCGTTATTCCAATCTCCTATCTGGATCGAATACTCGGTGCGATCCATCTCGCCGATTCACGGGAAGCCTTCTTTAAACCGGCCACCGTCGAATTTCTGGAATCCATTTCGCCGCTGATAGGCGAAGCCCTTCAGCGCTTCCACGCCGAAGAAGAACTCGCAAAATATCGCGGCCGCCTCGAAGAATTGGTGCAGAAGAGAACGGTGGAGTTGGAGGCCGCAAATATGCAGCTGCAGAGGGAGATCACAGAACGAAAAATTGCAGACGAGAATCTCCGATACACCGCGGCCGAACTGGCGCGCTCGAACCAGGATCTGGAGCAGTTCGCCTATGTCGCATCCCATGATTTGCAGGAGCCGTTGCGAGCTGTTTCCGGCTATATCCAACTGCTTCAGCAGCGCTACATCGACAAACTGGATGAGAAAGCTCTGCGGTATATTGCGGGAGCGGTCGATGGCGCGGCCCGCATGCAGCGACTCATCACGGACTTGCTGGCATTTTCGCGCATGGGTGCGCATGAGCGGATCGGCGGATCGGCCGACCTGTCCGCGGCGCTCGCCTCCGCCATGGAAAACCTGAAGGTCAGCATTCAGGAAGCGAAAGCAAAAATCACCAGCGATGCTCTCCCCCGGCTCCCGGTCGATTCAACACAGATTGAGCAGCTTTTTCAAAACCTGATAGGCAATGCAGTCAAGTTCCGCGGCAAACACGCGCCCGAAATCCACATAGGAGCAAACCATCGTCCCGGGGAATGGATTTTTTCCGTCAGGGATAACGGCATCGGTATCAGTCCGCAATACGCAGAGCGCATTTTTATGATATTCCAGCGTCTGCATACCAGGCGTAAATATCCCGGGACCGGCATCGGGTTGGCTATCTGCAAGAGAATTGTTGAACACCACGGCGGCAAAATCTGGGTCACTTCCTCTCCGGAAAAAGGATCAATTTTCTATTTTACTATCCCTGACTAAATACGAAGCGGCTATTGCATGTCACTGTCGGAATCGGTATTGCGATCGCAATCGCGATCGGGATTCGGTTTGAATCATTCCGATAGCCGACT
>JAHFUH010000268.1 GCA_023265215.1 Acidobacteriota bacterium | reverse complement strand
ATTTTAATTTTGTATAATCAGGGCTTTGTTTTCTGATACTGGCGAATTAAAGCAAAGCGATTCCACGGAGGGTTCAAAGGTGCACAAGATTGCGGTTATGCCCGGTGATGGAACCGGGCCGGAAGTTACAGCCGAAGCCGTGAAAGTTCTCAAGGCTGCGGCAAGCAAGTTTAATTTCAAGGTAGAACTGACCGGATTTGATTTCGGCGGGGAGCGATACAAACGGACAGGCGAGACGCTGCCGGACAGCGCCATCGAAGAACTCCGGAAATTCGACGCAATTCTTTTAGGCGCCATCGGGCACCCGGATGTTGCGCCGGGAATCCTGGAGAAAGGCATTCTGCTGAAGGCTCGTTTTGCGCTGGATCAATATATCAACTTGCGGCCGGTGAAGCTTTTTCCCGGAGTGGAAACACCGCTGAAAGACAAAAAGCCGGAAGATATTGATTTCGTTGTAGTACGTGAAAATTCGGGCGATCTTTACACCGGCACGGGCGGAATAACAATGAAAGGAACGCCGCATGAAGTTGCGGTCCAGTCCTCTGTTTACAGCCGTTTCCAGGTTGACCGCTGCCTCCGTTACGCCTTTAATTACGCGCGTAAATATGGCAAAAAATCGCGAGGCTTAGGAAAAAAGAATACGCTCGCATTATCGGGCAAGACAAATGTGCTGACGTACGTCTACGATCTCTGGGAACGAGCCTTTCATGAGATGGGCGACAAGGAATTCCCGGATATTGCCCGGGAATATTACCATGTTGATGCGACTACCATGTGGTTTGTGAAGAATCCGGAGTGGTTCGACATTATTGTGACCGGCAATATGTTCGGCGACATCATCACGGACCTGGGCGCCATGATTCAGGGCGGGATGGGGATTGCCGCAGGTGGCAACTTGAATCCCGAAGGCGTCAGCATGTTCGAGCCTATTGGCGGAAGCGCGCCGAAATATACGGGCCAGGGAGTTATTAATCCGCTTGCGGCTATCTGCGCCGCGAAGATGATGCTTTCCACGCTCGGCGAAGAGAAGGCGGCCGATGCAATCGAGAAAGCGGTGATGTACGTTACGAGCAAAAAGATCAAATCCCTGGCGGCCGGACGCATGGGATACTCTACGTCGCAAGTGGGAGATCTGGTAGCCGAGAAAGTCGCGGAGTAATCCGCAGACGATTTCGGCCGAAATAATGCTCACCGCCGGGGTGTGAAAAACCTCGACGCATTCCGGCGGTGAGGCTGCTGTTTTGTTGCTTGCTCACCGGAGTTCTTTAAAGTCTGTCGCACTCAGGCCGGAGTATATGAATGCGTGGTTCCAGCCGGGAGACGCACCCTTCCAGTCCGGAATATGCTAAATTTTCAATAATCAAATATAGGAAGTTTGTGCCTTCCGTTGTCAGCATCGCGCTGACTGCCGTGATCGGTTTCATCATATATCGCGATGTTCCGGACTGGAGCAAAAGCTTCGAGGTGATGATTCATGGCCGCCCCTTGTTTCTTTTGGCCGGCCTGTTTTTCGTCTTCTTGCACATGGTTTTGCGCGCGGTTCGGTGGGGCGCCCTGCTGACGACTGCTAAACCGGATATACGGTTCAGAAACCTGATTTCCCTCACGTTGATTAAATACGTGATCAACTTGATCCCGCCTCGCAGCGGCGAATTTGCCGCCTCGATTCTTTTAGCCAGAAAAGAAAAAATATCTTCAAGCACGGTAATTGCGGCCAGTGTTTTCGAGAGAATCCTGGATTTGATCAGCGTTTTCATTCTTTTCGCATTTTATCTTTTTTCCTTCGGCGCCGGCACGCGGAATTCTCAAAAAGGGGATGCGATTATTCTCGCCATTCGGAGCTACTCGATCAAAGGCGTCCTTCTTTTCGGGATTGGGTTGTTGATCTTACTGCTTCTGTTGCGCAACGCTCACTGGGCTGCCCGCATTCCATCCAAAATCCGTAAGCCGATTCTTGGATTTCTGGAAGGTTTTCGCGCTCTGCAGAGCCATGGCGTTATGCTTCGGGTTGCCTTGCTTTCGCTGGCGATATGGTTGTGCATAGCGCTGCAGCTCTGGTTGCTGCTCAAATCCTATATGCCGGCATTCCCTTTGACCGGCACCGCACTTATCGTGGTACTAACGGCCGTTGGCGTTGCAATCCCAACCCCTGGCGGAGTGGGCGGATATCAATATTTTATGAGCCTGGCTTTGATCAACTTTTTTGGGAAGCATCTTTCTCCAATAGATTCGCATACGCAGGCTGCGGGGATCAGCAACATGTGCTACATAGTTTCGGCAGTCCCGGTCATTATTGCCGGGCTTGTATTCCTGAACCGGGAAGGACTTTCGCTAGGCAGAATTTTCAGAATTCGCGAAGACTTGCCAAATAATTTGGAGGCTTAGAGCCTTTGAGCTTCGGGGGTGCAATCGGAAGTGGGACGCAATCTCCGGTGGAATTCGAACGTCGAGCAGCGATTAACAACAAAAGAATTTGTCATTTGTAAACGGTCAATGATCATTTGGCCGCTGCAGTCCTTTGGCTCGTGCGGTTCTAAAATCACAATTGATAAATGACAAATGATATTTGACAACCCGAGTAAATCTGCTCCAAGTCTCCAAGACCCAAAGACTCGGATTTGCTATATAATGATCGCTCCATGAAAAAATCTCTGGGTGTTGCAATTGTAGGCTGTGGTTTGATCGGACAAAAACGTGCGCGGGCACTTGGGACTGCCAGACTGGTTGCCTGCGCAGATGCTGTAATTGCAAGGGCAGAAGAGCTCGCGCGGGCAGCGCGCGCGGCTGAGGCGACGGAAGATTACCAATCCGTTCTCCAGCGAAATGATGTGGATATCGTCGTCATTGCCACGCCAAACAACCTTCTTGCGCCCATTGCTCTGGCCGCCCTGCAAGCCGGAAAGCATATCCTGGTCGAAAAGCCTGCCGCCGTCAATTTGACCGAACTTGATTCCATGATCGCTGCCCGTGAGAATAGCGGCCGGTTGGTCCGGGTAGGATTTAATCATCGCTATCACGCTTCTTTGCGCAAAGCCAGGGAGCTTTATGAATCGGGCGTTCTCGGCGAACTGATGTTTGTCCGTGGCCGGTATGGCCACGGTGCGCGTATCGGATATGAAAAGGAATGGCGTGCAGATCCGAAAATCTCGGGCGGTGGTGAGTTGATCGATCAAGGAGTTCACCTGATCGATTTGTCTCGATGGTTCCTGGGCGACTTCACTAATGTAAGTGGATTCAGTCACACTTACTTCTGGCAAATGCCGGTGGACGACAACGCATTCCTGCTGCTTAAGACAGCGCAGAAGCAGACCGCTTTTCTACACGTAAGCTGCACGGAATGGAAGAATCTTTTTTCTTTTGAGATATACGGCCGGGACGCAAAACTCCATATCGAAGGGTTGGGGGGAAGCTACGGAGTTGAACGGTTGGCCTACTATAAAATGTTGCCGGAGATGGGGCCTCCCGAAACCACCATCTGGGAATACCCCATGGCCGACAAGTCCTGGCATTTGGAATTCGCAGAGTTCCTGGATGACATCCGCTTGAATCGAAAACCCGCTGCCTCTCTCGAGGATGCCCGCTCTGCTCTTGCCGTTGTTGAAAAAATTTATGCGGAGTCCAGCCAATGATCATTGCTCGTAGCCCGCTGCGAATTACACTGGGAGGCGGAGGCACGGATCTGCCATCCTACTATCGGGATCACGAGGGGTTTGTCATCTCCGCGTCAATCGACAAATATGTTTATGTGACCATCATGCGGCCGTTTATTCCCGGCATTTTCCTGAAATACTCCAGGCTGGAACATGTGAATCATGTGGATGAAATCCAGCATGCCATTATTCGTGAGGCTGTCCGGATGATGAATTTCCGAACGCCTCAAATCGAGATCACCACTCTGGCGGATATACCGGCGGGAACCGGCCTGGGATCTTCCGGCAGTTTTACGACCGCGCTTTTAAAAGCCCTGTACGCCCATCGCCGCAGGTTGCTGGTTCCAGGCGAACTGGCGCAGCTTGCTTGTGAGATCGAAATACAACGGCTTCATGAGCCTATCGGAAAACAGGATCAATATATAGCAGCGTACGGGGGAATCACCTGCTTTCAGTTCCATTCCGATGACAGGGTCGAAGCAACTCCCCTTCAGATCAGCATGAATACTTTGTTTGATTTGGAGGATAATCTTCTGCTCTTTTTCACCGGCTTCTCTCGCAGCGCCGGAGTTATCCTGAAGGATCAGGATGCCCGGACGCAGCGATCAGACGCGGAAATGATTCAGAACCTGCATTACATCAAGGAACTGGGATTGCGCAGTCGTAAAGCCCTCGAAAACGGTCGAACGGCGGAGTTCGGTGGAATTATGCATGAGCACTGGGAGCACAAAAAACGTCGTTCCAGCGGAATGAGCAATTCACAAATTGACGAATGGTATGAGCTTGGACGCAAAAATGGAGCGATAGGAGGAAAGCTGGTGGGCGCGGGCGGCGGCGGTTTCATTATGTTTTATGCCGAAGATCGAAAGCTTCTGCGCCAGGCCATGGCGTCTGCCGGCTTGGAAGAAGTGCGTTTCCGGTTCGATTTTGAAGGGACCAAGGTGCTGATCGGATGATCCTTCCTGTGGCAATTCTGGCCGGTGGCTGGGCCAGGAGATTGAGGCCGATAACGGAGACTATTCCCAAGGCGCTGGTCGATGTGCAGGGCGAACCGTTCATCAGTCACCAGCTTCGCCTTTTGTCTGCGCGCGGGATTCAACGAGTTGTCCTGTGTGTTCAATATCGCGGCGAGCTTATTCAGCAGGCCGTGGGAGATGGGAAACGCTTCGGCATACAGGTGGAATATTCCTTTGACGGACCGGTAATGCTGGGGACGGCGGGTGCAATCAAAAGAGCACTTCCTCTGCTTGAAGAGTCATTTTTCGTGCTCTATGGAGATTCGTATCTTCCCTGCGACTATTACATGGTGCAAGCCGCGTTTGAAGAAAGCCGTAAGCCGGCCTTGATGACGGTGTTTCAGAATGACGGGCGATGGGACAAAAGCAATGTCGAATTCCGGGCAGGAAGCATTGCCGCCTATGATAAAGGGAAGCAGACACCCGATATGCGACATATCGATTATGGCCTTGGAGTATTCAGCCGCGGGGCTTTTAAAAGTATTTCCGATAATCAGGAGTATGATCTTGCGGATGTGTACCGGAACCTTGTAAAGACTGGGGAACTCGCAGCTTTCGAAGCAAGCGAACGTTTTTACGAAATTGGATCTTTCGCCGGGCTTGAAGAACTGCGCCGACACCTGGAAAGAGAAAAATGAATTTTATAGAGCAATACATTTCGGAAGCGGGCCAGATCCTTCTCAAACTGGATCGGGAGGCAATTGGAAAGGCGGTGGATCTGCTGGCAGAAACGCGCAGCAGGGGCGGCCGGCTGTTCGTCCTGGGAGTGGGAGGCAGTGCTGCCAATGCTTCGCACGCCGTGAATGATTTTCGGAAGCTTGTCGGCCTGGAAGCCTATGCGCCTACCGATAATGTTTCGGAACTGACAGCCCGCACAAATGATGAGGGTTGGGCGAGCACTTTCGAAAGCTGGCTTCGGGTCAGTCGGCTTCACTCCAATGATCTGCTGATGGTGTTATCGGTTGGCGGGGGTGACTTGGAAAATAATATCAGCCCAAACCTGGTTTCGGCCCTGCAGTATGCAAAGCAGGTGGGAGCGCGCGTGTTAGGAGTGGTTGGCCGCGATGGGGGATTCACCGCCAAAGTGGCTGATTGTTGCATTATCATAGGGACCGTCAATTCGGAGCATGTCACTCCTCACGCGGAATCATTTCAGGGTTTGGTGTGGCACCTTCTGGTATCGCATCCACGATTGAAGTTCGCCCAGACAAAATGGGAATCCATCAAGTTGCGGGAACAATCATGAAATCTATATCCGACTTGAAAGTAAAAATATTTGCCGATGGCGCTGATAAAGAGGGAATGCTGGATATGTATCGCAATCCTCTTATCAAAGGGTTTACCACAAATCCTACGCTCCTTCGCAAGGCGGGAGTTGCCGATTATAGCGAATTCGCGCTCGACATTCTGAAGTGCATTCCCGATCGCTCTATTTCTTTTGAAGTGTTGTCTGATGAATTTGAAGAAATGGAGACTCAGGCTCGAAAAATTTCCGGGTGGGGGAAAAACGTGTTTGTGAAGATCCCGGTAACAAACACCCGGAGCGAGTCGTCGATCAGCCTGATAAAAAGTCTTTCGCGGTCAGGGATAAAATTGAATGTTACGGCGGTCATGACGCTGGACCAGGTATGGGATATTGCGCGGGCACTGAACAAGGACATCCCGGCCTATATTTCGCTATTCGCAGGACGGGTTGCAGACACGGGCAGGGATCCAATCCCCTTGATGACAGCGGCAGTTGAGATGCTGCGCCCCTATCCTCGGTTTGATCTCATTTGGGCCAGCCCGAGGGAACTGCTCAATATATTTCAGGCGGATGCAATTGAGTGTCCAATAATCACGGTAACAAATGAGGTTTTGAAAAAGCTCAATCTGGTTGGTAAAGACCTTCGAGAATTCTCGCTCGAGACCGTTAAGATGTTCCGCGACGACGCCGTTAAAGCAGGCTATTGTTTATAATATACGATGCTGGCGGATATTGAAAAGAAGGGACGCGGGTACTCCGTTAGTTACGCGGGGCCTAAAAGCTGAACACGGAATACACAGACGACACGGATAAACGCGGATAAATCAATTGATTTGTCCGCGTTTATCCGTTTAATCCGTGTAATCCGCGTCCCCGCGGCGTCACAATTCCCAGCTTATTCCCCGCGTAACTAACGGAGTACGTAAAATCCCTGCGTCTCTGCGGTGTGCTTTTATTGTCCTATCCCCGCGTGACTAACCGATTACGGACGCGGAATCCGCGGACCACGCGGAATAAAGCGGATAATGGAGCCAATTGCAAAACCCGAAAAAGTGACATATTTCCACTTGAAAGCGTTCCCCGTGGCCCATTTTCCCAGCAAACGGTTATTGATTTCTTGAGCCGCTTGAATGCCGGAAAAGGAAATCAACCTTTAGTCCGGACGGACCGTCGGAGCAGGAAAAGGCGGGATTTGGGTGAGACCGAACGGAGTCTGCGCTTTGCCGATATCTTCTCCGTAATGGAGAAACTTGTCAAAGAGGCGAAGAAAATGGTCGGAGCGACGCAGAAATGTTTCTGGGACGCGCCGATTGTTTTCTCGACGAGGAAGAATACAATCTTGAAAGCGGAGAACATTTTCTCAAGGACTGAGAAAACAATCTCCGCCATGGAGAAGATTTTCTTGAAGCCTCAATAACATTTCGGAGCGACGCAGAAATGTTTCTAAACCATTCAGAAATGTTTCTGAGAGGCTCAGAAATGTTATTGAACGACTCAGAAATGTTTCTAAATCGACCGTCGCTCTAAGTCCTTATATTTCAATGGCTTGATTATTGGCTTAGAAATGTTTCTGAGAGACTCAGAAATGTTTCT
>JAHFUH010000793.1 GCA_023265215.1 Acidobacteriota bacterium | reverse complement strand
CTTCGCCCGTTTGCGGGCTTCAAGCCTCAGCACTTCCTGTTCCATCTCTTCGTTGTACTGGCTCTCAAACATATCATTGCTCCGGCAGTTGTTTGGGAAGGCTCTCTTTGGGGACATTCTATAGTCCGCCTGTCAAGCTGAATTTATAATCTTGTAAAATTAAATAGTTAGCTTTTGGCGTGAATTCCGGGCGCACGTATCCCGTGTTTGTAAAATGGCGAGTTTCTCACTTTTGGCGAATCTTGAACCTAATCGTTACTTGTATACGACATCCCCCGCCCGCATCGGGAACGGGGTTGTCAATCATTCCTTATCCAAGTTTCAAGATTCAGTGAGAGGCCCGGAATTGTCCCGCCCGAGGTCATTGCCTCAACGTTGTTGCACGGGCTCATCTCGCCGTCTGCCTGCTTCGAGTATCTCTACCCCGTGAAGCAGGAAGGGTTAAATTGTTCTCTACGCTTCATCAGCGTCCACGCCACAACCAGAAGCTTTGCCGCCAGCTTGACTTTCATCTTCAACTGGATGCCGCGTTCAAGCTCACGGCCTTTGATCAATCGGCTGAAGTAGTTCCGAATAACGGGATTCAACGAGGAGGAGACCATGGCCGCTTGCACCAGTGCATAGCGTAACGCCGCCTTTCCCTGTTTGGAAATCACCGGCTTGGCACTATTGCTGTTCTTGCCGCTTCGCTCGGCACTCAAGTCCAGCCCTGCCAGACGCACGACCTGCTTTGAGCTTGCAAATCTTGAAGCGTTGCCAATCGCGGCAAGAACCATGGCTGAGACGATCGGGCCGAAACCTGGAATAGAGAGAAGGCTTGCATATTCCGGAAACTTTGTCGCAGCCTTTGCCATCTGCCGTTCATTCTCTTTGACGGTCTCACGGACCGACTTCAACTGAGTCACCAGGCTCTTGGCTTCCCATTTAGCAGCATCATGCACCAGACACCCTGCGGATTCTTTGGCGAAAGTCCAGAGTTCGCGCAAGCGTCTTTCCTGTTCGATTCGGATCTTGCGCGTTGTGATCAGTTTCAGGAAGGCATCGAACTCCATCTTGGCAATCTCCCGTGGGTCCAGACAATGTTCGGCGATTGACAACACCAGGTCGTCCGGTTGTCCTGCCTTGATGTAAAGTCGGTCCAGCTCGGGAAAGTATTGGGCAAAGATGTTGTTGCGCAGTCGCATCCGCAGAGAATGCTCGCTTTTCTTTAGCCGGATTCGAAATGCAATCAGACTCCTTAATTCACGAAGGCTCTCTTCCGGCACGTCATAGTAAATGCAGCGACCCTGGCCGACCAAGTCGGCAACATTGGCTGCATCTTTCTTGTCGTTCTTATCCCAGCGGCCATCCAGAAGCCCCCGATTTCTGGCGACGGCGACGTTGGAGACATAGACAACGTGCTCTTTTTGACGAATCAGATATTCGGCCAGCGGCTTGTGATAAGACGCCGTCGGCTCCAGGCCATAGACGACTTTGGCCAGACCGTGCTTGTTTTGAAGATCTCCGGTTAAACCCCGAAGGGCCTCAAACCCCTTGATACTGTTGTCAAAGACCAGATTCTTGCGAAGTGTTTTTCCGTTAGGAGTACCAAAAAAGGCATGATGATTATTCTTGGCCACATCGATGCCGACCAATAAGACTTTTCCCGAGCCCCTGACGGAATCTTTCATCTGCTTGAACTGCTCCAGTCGGTCAATTTTACTCTCCATTCGATCCTCCCGTTCTGTTGAATAAAGTGCTATTCAATAACAGGGGACAATGGAATTACAAGACTGGTATTTTATGGCTTTAATCCGTAACTTCCGGGAAGTTATCCTTTAATTCCAGTCATATATAACGCTGCTTATTTGCAATAGACTTAGCGACACGAATCCAGAGTGACGCGAGTATCATCGATGCGTTCTTGCAGTGTTCGTGCTGAGGCTAAAACCTGGCCATTGATTTCATGCGATTTGGCCAGGCGGTTAAAACTCAGAAGCCAATCAAGGGCATTGTAGGATTGATTGACCGCGAATTGCGCGGCCGCAACAACCGGCATCTTTTTGGCGACCCACTTGCCGAAGACCGCGTGCGAAGCGGCTAACGTCGACAGGTCGAGTGCAGCGCTGAGAAATGGGGCGTCGTCAGCGATATATGGTTGAATCCCGGGATTCTCCATCATTTGCTCCAGTTCCTGGTTCGACGACTCCAACTCGGCGAGGAGAGCCGAGAACCCGTTTTGCAGGAAGGACTGCCACCCCTGCCCCTGATTGGCCAGGTCGGCAAGCTGGCCGACCCTGGAGATTTTTTTCAGGCGCTCGATTTTAGCCGTCAGCGCGGCGACGTCAACGCCGTTCGCCGCCATGGCAGAGCCATTTTGCTCAACGATGCGCCGCAGTCGCGCGGCCGCCTGGCCGCGTTTCGCGAGCGTCTCGAGAATGTCGCCGAGCCAGAGGGACGCACCTTCCTTGGCGGCGTTCATCAGCGCGTTGCGATTTGCCTCCCGCCAGGAGTTCACCTGCTCCTGCGCCGTCAAAACCG
>JAHFUH010000267.1 GCA_023265215.1 Acidobacteriota bacterium | reverse complement strand
AGGTGCGCACATCGGGAATTTCCGAATTAATCAAAGAACTGCAGCGACTTGTAGGGTTTTTGGCAAACATATCTGGTAGTCGTGAATATGTGCCGGCGAGGACGCCGGCGCTCCCAGGCGCTGTTCTTTTTGCCTTTTGACTCTCACTTCCGTTTGCACCCTCCGAAAAGGGGGTAGCGTCTCCGGCTGTGCTAGCGTAGTATTCTTGTCAGAGGTATGAATTGAAGCTGCTTTGGGTTGCTGCCATCCTAGTCTTTTTGTTCAATATCCCGTTCGGATACTGGAGGGCCAGAGTCCGCAGGTTTTCGACACAATGGATTCTGGCCATTCATATGCCTGTTCCTTTTGTAATCGGTTGCAGGTTTTTCATGGGTTTAGGATGGCACCTTATCACTTTCCCTGTGCTTGTCGGCGCATTTTTCGCCGGCCAGTTTACAGGATCAAAGCTTCGCCACTTGCTGTAAAACCGCAGTCTCGACCGGAATTTCCTGCAGGATTTCTCCCTGGAGCCCTACAACGACGCATGTGACCGGTACGCTATTTCGGGCGCGGTTTGCCGCATCGACCACCAGGCGCAGGAGGCCGCGGCAGCAAGGCACCTGCATAATCATCACCTTGATTGATTTAATTTCGGCCTGATCGATCAGCACGGTCAATTTGTCCAGATAGATTTCCTGGTTGGTATCCAGTTTGGGGCAGGCGATTGCGAGTGTGTGGCCTTGCAGCCAGTTTTGGTGGAAGCCCGCAAGCGAGTATGCAACGCAGTCTGCCGCCAGCAGTAGATCGGATCCCTTGTAGTGCGGAGCCAACGGCGAGGCCAGGTGCAGTTGTATCGGCCAGTGGGTGAGCTGGGAAGCGCAGGCTTCGCTTTCTCGCCTGTCCGCAGGACGGGAGGGAAATGCCTTTACCTGCGATCCGGGACACTGCCGGGCGGCCGGGCGATGCGCAGCGTTTTCCAAAGGCGGTGCGGCATTGATACCCCGCTTCTGCAAATGTGTCAAAGCCTGATGAAGGTATTCCGTCTGTGCATGGTTTCTCAGGTGATTGAGGTGCGCCTGGATGACATTGGAACCCTGGGGAATGATATTCTCCAGAGCTTTTATCTCCTCGTACGGTTCGGCCTCGCGTTCCTCGATTGAAATTGCGTTTTCGGGACACGTCTGAATGCAGGCGCCCAGACCGTCGCAAAGCAGATCGCCCACCAGGCGGGCTTTCCCATCAATTACCTGCAGCGCTCCTTCCGGGCAATCGGACACACACACGCCGCATCCAGTGCACTTCTCTTGATCTATATTAATGATTTTCCGTTTCATACAGGCCTCGCTTTCTCCATATCTCAAAATCAACAACCTAATATTCGTATGGATTGCCCCGGCATTCCTTGATCCAGATCAAGAAATGAAATATTTTTGGCCGTCAGCCGTCAGCCGTCATCGGTTGTATAATCAGATGATGGATACGGACACTCTCAATAAGGCGCTCCGAAAGCTGAAAAAAGAAATTCAGAATTGGAAGGTTCCTGCAGTTGGAAATATTGCGGAAAGGGCGATAGATCGGCCTTTTGAAACGCTTGTGAGCACCATTCTATCGCTGCGCACAAAAGACGAAGTTACGGAGACCGCATCGCGTCGTTTGCTCGCAAAGGCCGATACGCCTAAACTCCTTGCCTCCATGCCTGTTGAAAAAATCGAAAGGTTGATTTACCCGGTCGGTTTCTATCACACCAAAGCCAGACACCTGGTTGAAATGTGCACCATCCTTCTGGAAAAGCATAAAGGTGCGGTTCCTCGTGCCATGGATGAACTGTTGGCTCTCCCCGGCGTGGGAAGAAAAACGGCCAACCTCGTTCTAACCGTTGGATTTGGCGATTATGGTATTTGCGTCGATACTCACGTGCACCGGATCTCGAATCTCTGGGGGTATGTGGCAACAAAAACGCCCGAGGAAACCGAATTTGCCCTGCGCAAAAAGCTTCCCAAAAGGCATTGGAAAACTTTCAACGACATCCTCGTCACTTTCGGCCAGAATCTCTGCGTCCCGGTTTCCCCCTGGTGCAGCAAGTGCTCTATTTCCAGTTATTGCCCGCGCATAGGATTGAAAAGACATCGATAATTGGTTGAGGCCAGAAGCCAGAAGCAGGAAGCAGGAATATTCAGTTTCCTTCGATTTTGGCCCAGGAATCCTTCAATGACACGCTGCGATTGAAAACCATTGCACCGGGCCTGCTGTCCGGATCGGCACAAAAGTATCCCTGTCTCTCGAATTGGCACTGATTGCCGGCAGGGGCATTGCTCAATCCGGCTTCAATATATCCGGAGATCTTTTGCAGCGAATCCGGATTCAGATTGGAAAGAAAACCATTGCCTTCGTCGGGATTCGGAATTGTGAACAGGCGGTCGTACAATCGGAATTCAGCCGGGCAGCAATGCGCCGTCGAAATCCAGTGTGAAGTGCCTTTCACTTTCCGGCCATCCTGAGACCATCCCCCTCTTGTTGCCGGATCATAAGTGCAGTGCAGTTCGGTAATTTCGCCGGTCTGCGGATTTTTAACGACTTCATTACAGGTTATGTAATACGCGTATTTCAGGCGCACCTCGCGGCCCGGCGCGAGACGGAAAAATTTTTTCGGCGGATCTTCGCGAAAATCATCCTGCTCAATCCACAGTTCGCGGCTGAACGGGACTTTTCTCTTCCCGCTCGAAAGATTTTCCGGATTGATGTCCGCATCCAGTTCTTCAACTTGCCCTTCCGGATAATTGGTCAAAACAACTTTGAGCTGCCGCAAGACCGCCATGGACCTCGGGACGCGCTTGTTAAGATCTTCGCGAAGGCAGTGTTCCAGAAGCGCGTAATCGACCATGCTGTTGGCTTTAGCCACGCCGATGCGTTCGCAAAAGTCGCGGATGGATTCAGGAGTGAAGCCGCGGCGACGCAATCCGGCAAGCGTCGGCAGGCGCGGATCGTCCCAGCCGCTCACCTTTTTTATTTCGACCATTTGAAGAAGCTTCCGCTTGCTCATGATCGTGTAATTGAGTTCCAGCCGGGCGAACTCAATTTGCCGCGGATGGTGAATTCCCAGCTCATCAAGAAACCAGTCGTAAAGCGGCCGGTGGTCCTCAAATTCCAGGGAACAAAGAGAGTGGCTGATCTCTTCGATGGAATCCTCCAGCCCGTGAGCCCAATCGTACATTGGGTAGATTTTCCATATGTCTCCTGTACGGTGATGAGGAACCGCCATGATCCGGTACATGACCGGGTCGCGCATATTCAAATTGGGCGAAGCCATGTCAATTTTGGCGCGCAGAACGCGCGATCCGTCAGGGAGGTCGCCGGCTTGCATGCGTTCGAATAGGGAGAGATTCTCTTCAATGCTGCGATTGCGATAGGGACTGGGAGTCCCCGGTTCCGTAAGAGTGCCGCGCTTGATGCGAATCTGCTCCGCTGTCTGATCATCGACGTAAGCTTTGCCGGCTTTGATCAACTGAATCGCCCATCTGTACATCTGGTCGAAATAGTCGGATGCGAAATACAGGCGCGCCCCCCAATCAAAACCCAGCCAGCGCACGTTTTCCTGGATCGCATCGATATATTCCTGCTCTTCTTTTGAGGGATTGGTGTCGTCAAAACGCAGGTTGCAGGTTCCGCCAAATTCCTGAGCGATCCCGAAATCGATGCAGATCGCCTTTGCGTGGCCTATGTGAAGATAACCGTTGGGTTCGGGCGGGAAGCGGGTTATGACTTTGGTGAAACGTCCGTCAGCCAAATCGGCGCGGACCGCATCGCGGATAAAATTCGAACTGACAGAGGCTTCCGGCATTATCCATCTCCAAAATGCGAATAGTATCAGAAAATGGGGACGCACGCCTATTTTCGCCCGCATATTGGGTGCAATCGGAGCATGTTTCTGTCAGCGTTTGTCAGCGGCTGTTCTTTATCCAAGCGATTATTTGAGCTGTTTTCGAGGCGATCAGATCGTAATTGCGATCCTTCACCGCTGCGGTGGAAATCAGCTTGGATCCCATTCCGACTGCTGAAGCACCGGCCTTAATCCACTCGTAGATGCTGGATTCGGTAGCGTCCACTCCGCCGGTGGGCAATAGGCGATGCCAGGGAGAAGGCGCAAGCACGGCGCTGATGAATGCCGGGCCGCCGGCGGATTCACCGGGGAATATTTTGCATATCTCAGCCCCTGCTTCTTCCGCTTGCGCAATCTCATTTTCGGTAGCGCAGCCCGGGAGATATGCAATTTTACGCCGGTTGCACAAGCGCGAAATGTCCGGATTGAAACTTGGTCCAACTATGAAATTCGCGCCGCTGGCCAGGTAGAGCGCCGCGGTGGGTGCATCGATGATGGAGCCCACGCCCAGGATTATAGCTGGATTCGCTTTTGCAAAATGCCGGACAAGCTCGGTAAAAACCGAATACGCCATTTCACCCCGGTTGGTGAATTCTATGACGCTCGCACCTCCACGAGCGGCAGCGGCGGCTATTTCAATTGCGACATTCAATTCACCGTTATAGAAAAGCGGTATGACGCCAATATCGAGAATTGTGTTATACACTTCAAGACGCGTAAATCGAGCCATTTCATCTCTCCTTGAGAAGTCGGAAGCCAGGAACTGGAAGCCAGAATAAAAACGAATAATATTCCGGCTTCTGGCTTTTTTATCTGGCCACGCGCCCTGAGGCGTCGCCGGACATCAAAGCCTCGACTTCCGCAACGGTGACCTGGTTGAAATCGCCTGTTATGCTGTGCTTCAGACAGGAAGCTGCAACAGCAAAGCGCAATGCCTGTTCCGGACTGCTGTATTTGCGCAGCCCGTAAATTAGACCTCCCATGAACGCATCGCCGCCGCCAACGCGATCGACAATGGAATGGATGCTGTAGGTTGGAGCGGTTATAAACTCATCCTGCTTCCAAAGGACCGCGGACCAGGTGTTTTGGCTGGCGGAGAGCGAGCCTCTCAGAGTGATTGCTATCATCTTCAGGCCGGGAAATTCTTGAGCCAGTTTTTCGCAAACGATGCAATATTTTTCCGGGTCAATTTTCCCGGATAGAACATCAGTTCCAGGAGCTTTAATTCCGAAGACCTTCTCTGCATCCTCCTCATTTCCTATCGCAATATCGGACATGGCAACCAGGACACGCATGATCTCGGCAGCTGGTTTGCCCCATTTCCAGAGCTTTGCACGATAGTTCATATCGCACGAAACCGTCAGCCCTATTTGCTTGGCCGCTTGAATGGCTTCCCGGCATGCTTCGGCCGCGTCCTGGGATACGGCTGGTGTGATTCCGGTCCAGTGGAACCAGTCCGCTTTCTCGAAAACTGTCTTCCAATCAATCATCCCGGGTTTGATGGTTGCGAATGAGGAGCCGGCGCGATCGTAGATCACCTTGCTGCCTCGCTGCGCTGCGCCTGTTTCGAGAAAGTAGATTCCGATGCGATCGCCGCCGCGGACAATATGGCCGGTGCCGATGTTGAATGAGCGCAGATATGCTACGCAGGCATCGCCCAGATCATTCGCAGGCAAGCGGGTGACGAATTCCGCTGTTTCCCCGTAATTCGCGAGGGACGCAGCCACATTCGCTTCTCCTCCACCATAGATAATTTCGAAATTCCGAGCCTGCGTGAATCGTCCAAAGCCCGGCGGGGCGAGCCGGAGCATAATCTCGCCGAACGTAACCACTGTTGCCATTTTCTGTCTCCTGGAATTAGCACTACTCTAAGGCTCAAAGGCTCCCAATCTCAAATAATAAAGTTGGAAATAATTCCTGTCAGAATAAAGTCGGGGCACCATTCAATATGAAATTGGGACATGAAAGAATCCACCAGGCAATTGACGGGCCGCCGGTCCTTTTTGTGTTCGGCCGCGGCGTTTTGGGTGCCGCATTCTGGGCGGAAGAGACGCTTGGCGTAAATTAACATTTTTAAACGGCAAATTCCAACGCGACGAGACGTCGCGTCTACATAGATTGCGATGAATCTATTTATTTCGCGTCGATCAGGAAACCGGAAGCCTCTCCAATACAGGAACCGTCCTGGATAGCCCGGCGCCGGTTTGCGTGGTGTTTGTGCATTGACTCTGAGGAAAACAGCGTAAACCAGAAATATTCGGAGTCGAGGTCGGTATCTGGGACGAATCTGTGAGAGGCCAACACCAATTCCGACACCGAACGTTTTCGTTTGCGGGCAAGCCCCAATCATCTCGGATAGTAGCCCGGTCGGGCTTTCACTTGAAGGCCTGGTTTTCCGGTTACCTTAATTACGATTTTCCGATAGATCCCGACACCGGTTTTTGCCGGAGAATAATATCCGAGCAGATATTGTCCTTGCAGTTCGTCCGCGATCCGCTTGTAGAATTCCGCCAACTCCTCAACATTGTCCGCGACAAAAGATGCGCCACCCGTCTGCTGAGCCAGCGTTTCCATTCCTTCCTGTGCGCGACGGCTGATTATGTTTTTGCTGTAGGTGCGGCCTGCAGGATTAATGGAATAGAAAAGGGAGTTGGAGAGTTGAAGTTCCCGTAAGACGTCCGGCAGCTTGTTATCGATGCTTCGATTGTCTTCGCCATCCGAGAGGGCGATAATTGCGCGACGTGCATCCGGACGTTCCACTTCCCGGAGCATGCCTGCCGCCTTGACGACCGAGTTGTAAAAGGCTGTAGCCTGGGTTGTCGGCGTAATTCCGGCAACTGCCTGAAGCACTGTGTCCAGCGATGATGATCGCTCCTGAAGTATTTTCGGTTCGTTCCCGACTGAAACGATAAATGCAGAATCGCAAGGCCGCATGGTCCTGCTCAGGAAGCGTGAGGCAGCTTGGCGCTCAAGCTCGAAATGGGAATATACGCTGCCCGACAAGTCAAACAGCATGGCCAGTTCAATCGGCGCTTCTCCGGGTTCGCCAAGGCGCTCAGCCGCGATCTTGATGCCGTTTTCCTCTATCTGGAAATCCTCTGCTCCCAAATTGTAAACCGCTTTGCCATCGGCGTCGGCGACCCAAACCGGCGTTAGAACCAGATTGGCGGCGACGTGGATCGTCGGCATCTGCGAATATGCAAGCGCCAATGTGCAACCCGCCAGAATCAACCGGAGAAAACCCGTTTGCATGGATTCGTTCTAGCCCGTTCTCTGCCGGGGCGCAAGGGAAAATGGGGTTTGACAAAAATAACTCCAAGACGCAAAGTCTCGAAATCTCCAAGATTATTATTTATAATAAATTGCTTTTCAACCCGGACAATTTGAGGAGAACGAACGGACATGGGACATTATTCATTTCCAGAGTTCATTGTTATTTTTGTGATGGCGCTACTGTACGCTATTCCAATTGCTGCAGCCATATGGGCAATTAGAACCTTGATAAGCATTCGCAACGGTCAGAAAGTAATTCAAAGCAGTCTGGAAACGATTGAGCGCGCAATCCAAGGCAATCCGTTTCGCTAATGTGAGGAAGTTTGAAATATCCGGGCAACCACAAGGGCGATTGATGAATCGAGCGGAGCAGGCTCACTCTATCGAC